>NZ_JBWJVJ010000004.1:0-251128 GCF_056428925.1 Flavobacterium sp. GNP011
TTTTGCAATCATTTTTCTAGAATAGGGTTCACTCATGTTTACAAAACGAGGACCAAAACGTTCGTCATTTTTACCTCGTAAAGGATGCTCTGGTGTCATATTAATGTGATCTGTAATCATCACAATAGATCCCACTTTATAACTCGGGTTCACTCCTCCTGAAGCATTAGATACAATAAGTTTATCCACACCTAAGAACTTCATTACTCGCACCGGGAAAGTAACTTCGGTCATAGAATAACCTTCATAAAAGTGAAAACGACCTTGCATGGCAACTACTTTTTTATTGGCAATAGTCCCAAAAACAAGTGCTCCTTTATGACCTTGAACTGTTGAAACTGGAAAATTTGGAATTTCATGATAAGGTAATGTAAAATGAACCTGCATGTCATTTGTAAAACTTCCTAAGCCTGAACCTAAAATAACTCCATACTCTGGAGTGAAATTAATTTTTTCTTGAATGAAACTAACTGTCTCTTGTACTTGTTCCCACATAATCTAAAATTGTTTTATTGAAATTTTCACCCCCTGTTATAAATGAACTTTGTATAGCTAAATAAAAAAGCTGTTCTCTTGGAAAATATTCTTTTAAACGAACATAATCTTTTTCGGTAGTGATGATTTTATTATTTTGAGCTATTTTTTTAATTCCTAAAACTTCATTATCTGTAAAGTCATGATGATCCGGATAGGAAAGACAAATATCTCCCTCCTCTTTTACGGAGTTAAAAAATGATTCTGGCTTTGCAATACCAGCTATCAAAACTTTTTTCACACCCTTTAACGTATCTCTATCAATCTTACAATTATGACCCAAAAAATAAGAATCATAATTTATATAGGCAAAAAATAATTCTTGATGACCCGCAACTTTAAGCCTAGTTCGTATCCTGTTTTGTTCCTCCACACCTATACTTTCAGGACATTTTGTAACAATAACAATGGAAGCCCTTTGTGCTCCAGCTGATTGTTCCCTCAAATTTCCTGTGGGTAACATACAATCATCTATGTATAAATCTCCGTAGGCAGTAAGCAATATATAAAGTCCTGCTTTTACCTTTCGGTGTTGGTAAGCATCATCTAACAAAATAACATCGGGCTTTTGGGATGATTGCATTAACTGCTCAATTCCGTTTTTTCTATTAGCATCCACAGCCACTTGAATTGCTGGGAATTTACTAAAAAATTGATACGGCTCATCACCCAAAATTTTTGCACTAGTTCCGGCTTGCGCCAAAATGTATCCTGAGGACTGTCTTTTATAACCTCTACTTAGTGTAGCAACCTTATAATTATTATTTAGTAAACGGATTAAATATTCTATTTGGGGGGATTTCCCAGTACCTCCAACACTTAAATTCCCAACAGCAATAACTGGCACATCAAAAAAAGTAGCCTTAAGCAGACCCATATCATATAAAAAATTACGAATACTAGTAACCAAGCCATACAAAACGGCAAACGGAAACAGTATTTTTCGGAGTAATTTCATTTTACGAAAGTAGAATAAATTATCTTTGAAATAAAAATCTAGTACAGATTTCAGCAATTATAAAATATTTTTAAAATTTAAATAAAAAGAAATCTACTTCAATCCGTATCAAAAACATGAAAATCAAAGAAATAATATACGTACTCGAAGAAATGGCTCCCACTGCCTATGCCGAAGATTTCGATAATGTAGGATTACTTGTAGGCGATCAAGAGGTCGAAGCTAGCGGAATTTTAGTTTGTCATGATGCTCTGGTGGCTATTATCGATGAAGCTATTGCAAAAAAATGCAATCTTGTAGTGTGTTTTCATCCCATTTTATTTTCTGGATTAAAAAAGATAACCGGAAAAAACTATGTAGAACGTGCTGTTATCAAAGCTATAAAAAATGAAATTGCTATTTATGCCGTTCATACTGCTCTAGACAATCATCAAGAAGGTGTAAATAAAATATTTAGTGATGCTCTAGGACTAATCAATACAAAAATATTAATTCCTAAAGATCAGTTTATTCGAAAACTAGTCACTTACGCCCCGCTTGACAATGCCGAAACCGTTCGGAATGCTTTATTTGCAGCTGGCGCTGGCAACATAGGCAATTATGAAAACTGTAGTTTTAGCTCTACTGGAACGGGAACTTTCAGAGGCAATCAAAACAGCAATCCTGTAGTAGGAGAACGCTATGAACTTGTTCAAACCACTGAAGTCAAAATAGAAGTGACTTATGAAAAACATTTGGAACGCAAAATCCTTACTGCTCTATTTAACAGCCACATTTATGAAGAAGTTGCACATGAAATCTATAATTTAAACAATAAGCATCAAAACATTGGTTTAGGTATGATTGGTGAACTTACTAATCCCTTGCCAGAAAAAGAATTTTTAGAATTCGTAAAAGACAAAATGCAGTGTAGTGGCATCAGACATTCTAGCTTTACAGGTAATAAAATAAAAAAAGTTGCCGTTCTTGGCGGAGCTGGAAGTTTTGCTATCTCAAATGCAATTCAAGCTAGAGCAGATGCCTATTTAACAGCTGATTTGAAATACCATCAGTTTTACGAAGCGGAAAATAAGCTCCTTTTAGCAGATATTGGACATTTTGAAAGCGAACGCTATACAAAAAATTATATTGTAGAGTATCTTCGAAAAAAAATCCTTAATTTTGCAGTTATTTTATCAGAAGAAAATTCAAATCCAGTTAAGTACTTATAGAATATGGCGAATACAAAAGAATTAAGTGTTGAGGACAAGTTAAGAGCAATTTACGATTTACAACTTATTGACTCTAGAATTGACGAAATCAGAAACGTAAGAGGTGAATTACCTTTAGAGGTAGAAGATCTTGAAGATGAAGTGGCTGGTTTAAGCACACGTTCAGAAAAATTAAAAGGAGAGCTTGAAGTTATTGAAGACCTTATCAAAGCTAAAAAAATAGCTATTGATGAGCACAAAGAGTCTATCAAAAAATATACAAAACAACAGGAAACGGTTCGTAACAATAGAGAATTTAACTCTTTGACAAAGGAAGTAGAGTTTCAAGAACTTGAAATTCAATTGGCTGAAAAGCAAATCAAAGAAATGAAAGCTTCAATTGAGCACAAGAAAGAAGTAATTGCAGGCTCAAAAGAAAGATTAGAATCTAAATCGAATCATTTAAAACATAAAAAATCAGAATTAGATGCAATCTTAGCTGAAACAGCAAAAGAAGAAGCGTTCCTGTCTGAAAAATCTATCGAATTCCAAAACTTAATCGAGGAGCGTTTGTTAAATGCTTACAAAAGAATAAGAGGAAGTGTTCGTAATGGATTAGCTGTAGTTTCAATAGAAAGAGGTGCATCAGCAGGTTCATTTTTTACTATTCCACCACAAACGCAAGTTGAAATTGCTTCTAGAAAAAAAATCATTACTGATGAGCACTCTGGAAGAATACTAGTAGATAGCGTTCTTGCAGAAGAAGAAAAAGAGAAAATGGAACAATTGTTCTCAAAAATATAATACCTTTAAAGTCCCGATAACATCGGGACTTTTTTATGATGCGTAAATTATTTTATTTCATATTCACTAAGTCAATAGGATTATACATTAACATCCTTAGCTACCTATGGCCATCAAAAGCAACTCGTCTTGCCTATTCCCTTTTTAGTTCACCACGTGACGGAAAATTAAATAAAACTGCATTACCTGCTGTTTTGCAAAACGCAACTTCGGAAACATTTACTTTCCAAAATGAAACCGTACATACCTACACCTGGAAAGGCAATGAAACCGTGCTTCTACTTGTTCATGGATGGGAAAGTAACGCCTCACGCTGGGAGAAACTGTTACCATATTTAAAAAAATCTGGCAGTACAATAATAGCATTAGATGGACCCGCACATGGACTTTCTAGCGGCACTGAGTTCAACATACCACAATATGCAGCTTTCATAGATTTTATTGCAACAAAGTTTAAGCCACAATACTTAATAGGACACTCAATAGGTGGTAAAGCCTGCTTATACTATCAATCAGTTTACCAAAACAAGATGCTCCAAAAAATGGTGGTTTTAGGTTCACCTAGCGATTTTAATATCATACTTCACAATTATATTAATTTGTTAAGTCTCAATTCTAAAATTTTAAAATCATTACAAAGTCATTACCTCAATACGTTTCAAATCCATTTAGAACAATTTTCAGCTAAAATATTTGCATCCAAAATAACGCTTACAGGACTAATAGCGCATGATCAAGATGACAAAATTGTACTTTTTGAAGAAGGAAAAAAAATTGCTGCAGCCTGGAAAAATGCAACTTTCATACCCACTAAAGGATTAGGACACAGTATGCATGATGACGCATTATACAAAAAAGTGAGTCAGTTTCTTTTTGAATAAAACAGATATTATTTGGCGTGACCAAAAGAATCAAATTTTCCGCTATACTCAAGTAAAAACGATCTTAAAAAGTGATCTTTTTCGAAAAAAACATAAACAAAAAGGATTTTCACTACTAACCTTCTAACAAAGCTAACTAATTTGAATACTAGAACTCTTGGAGAACAATCCAAAATCGGTAGCATTTTCAAGATTTAGATTTTTTTACATTTCAAATTCATTACTTTTGCAAGATGGAAGATCAATTAAAACGCCTCAATAAATTCATTGGCGAAACAGGTTTTTGCAGCCGCCGCGAAGCTGATAAAATCATCGAAGAAGGACGAGTAACAATCAATGGTGTTGTACCTGAATTAGGGACCAAAGTAGCACCTAATGACGAAGTACGCATTGACGGCAAATTAATTCGTGAAAAAACAGAAAAATCAGTATATCTTGCCTTTTATAAACCAGTAGGCATAGAGTGTACCACAAACCTAGATGTACACAACAATATTGTAGATTATATTAATTATCCAAAGCGAATATTCCCAATTGGGCGTTTAGACAAAGCCAGTGAAGGTTTGATTTTCATGACAAATGATGGCGATATCGTCAATAAAATTTTGCGTGCGCGCAACAATCACGAAAAAGAATATACCGTTACTGTAAACAAACCCATTACCGATCGTTTTATAGAAAGAATGGGAAATGGTGTTCCTATTTTAGATACCGTTACTAGAAAATGTAAAGTAGAACAAATTAGTAAATTCACGTTTAAGATCATCCTAACACAAGGCTTAAACCGCCAAATCCGTAGAATGACAGAATATTTAGGCTATGACGTAACCGCCTTAAAACGCATTCGGATAATCAATATTTCGCTAGATGTTCCTGTGGGACGCTACCGTGATTTGACTGATGCCGAAATCAAAGAACTCAACGCCCTTATCGAGCCATCCAGCAAAACAGAAGAAGCTAGTTTACCAAAAGTAGAAACGCCAAGAAAGCGCACCGAATTTATAAAAAGAGATGATCCTAGGTTTAAGAAACGTGGGGATTATTAAAAAGAAAAGAGGATGTCTCAAAAAATATATTTGAGACATCCTCTATTTTTACTCCAAGAACAATATTACAATCTGCTTGTTTCATTTACCAATCGAATCGGCTGGTTATAGATCAACTTCATAAACATTACTTCAAGAAATGAGGTGTATTTTTTCCCTCCACATTCATACCACCATAAGGATTGGTATTTAATATCATTTTTTTCCATTTTATGGAACCATATTTTTTCATTTTTTACTAAAATTTCTTTGGATTCTGTAATGGTATAGCCATTCCCTGTCCAGCAAATTAATGGCTTATGGGATGCCGTTTTGATATAAATGAGTTTGTTTGACGTAGCTATTTTAAATACTTCATCATTTACCCAAATTCCTCTTTTAATATTGTATTCTGGATGCAGGTTTGTCAATAAATTATCATTTTTGGGGCTTTTTACTTCCAGACTAGTTATAAATAGTATTACAAAAGTCAAGATAATTGGAATCCTTTTCGATTGGAAATTGGCTACTTCGATTTCAGTCATTTTAGGTTTAAAATAGTTGATAATAACCACCATTGGAATCACTTGATATAACCCAAAACACAGTAAACCAACCAAATGATGTAAGGTATTTTCTTGAGTACAGCCTAAAATAACCAATGTCACAATCCTAAAATAATTTGAAATAATATTCAATGCGACCACAACAAAACAAAAAGTAACAATCGGAATAATTCCAAAATATTTATTTTGCTTTTTTTCTTCTAACGTTAATAAAATTGCTCCAGTTAACAAACCCGTCTTAAACATTGACAATCTCATACAAGCAGTATCAATTGTAATTTTGGCATTGTTGATATAAAAATTAACTCCTTCTATCCTATCCAGTGTCATAAATTTTTTTAAAGTTAAAAAAACCACATAACACAATCCTTGTTTGATTTCAGAAGTTAGATGCTCGAAAAACTTATTAAAAATTGTTGAAAACAACAAAATACAAATAAAAGCAACGAAGGAAAATTTTCCAGTAAAGCTGTAAAAAATCAAACATAAAAATAGAATTAAAGATAAGAAATGTAAAGATTGTGTATGGAGTCTATAGCTTACAAACTCCAAAACAAAAATCAATGCAATCAACAAATAATTAATTTTGAAATTCGTTTTTCTGTTTCCAAAAACAAATAAGAAAGCAGAAAAAACGATTCCGAAAAAATCATTGTCCAAACCAAAAAAGAGTACATTATAATTTATTGCAAAGAGCAAGCAAATTGCAAAAATCCCTAGTCCGATTTTATATTCAGTTAACAAATTGTACATTAGTTCAGCCTTTTTTGTTTTCTGTAATAAAAGAAAAGTGTCGTTAGCCCAATGATAATCAACAACCATTCGTGTGGTTCTGGAACAGCTCCATCATTATTAATTGAAGCATTTCCAAGCGTATTTACATTTTTTTCGATACCATTTTTCTTGTAATCTTCATCTGTTTCTAGAACAATAAGGGATGAAATTGGAGTAACTATATTGGCATCTTTAGCTAAATCTACAAATTTATTTTCCTTCAAAGAGTCATTTTGTATAGTTACTTGTTCTTGTAAAACTTTACCAAATGCATACATTCTATAAATATGATTAGATCCATTATTTTGAATTTTTGAATCGAATTCCGTTTCCTGAATGGAAATATTTGCAGGTTCAACATTAATAGTGTTTTCTACTGTCTTAAATTCCAAAAATTGATTTTGTTGAATTAATTTCAGACATTTATACAAATCAGTTTTCAAATAAGAAACCATTTTTTGCTCTTTTACAGTTTGCCAAAATGGATTCAAATTTTCTGAAATATTAATCACCTTTATATTTTTTTGGTGCGTATTTGCTTTTAATTTTTTTAGGTAATCCGATGTCTCTAATTCTTCAAAATTGGCAGAAATAGTACCGGATTTTGTGATGACCAAACTATTTTCTTTCAGACTATAAAGAGGCAATAACGAATAAGTCAAATCTTGGAATTTAGCAAAAACTGTTTCATAATTGGATCTGTTTATCGATTGTTTTTGATTGTTGTTCCAAACAAAACAGTTCCCAATTGATAGATTTACTATCTTTTCAATTTCACTTTTTGACCAACTACTATTCAAATCCAAAATAATTTCACTTGGTTTGAAAGCTATCTTTTGTTTTTGAATTTCGCTGATTTTATACGCTTTGTTTTTCCAGATAAAAGCAGTCGAAAATACTTTGTTGGTTATTGGTACTTCGGCTTCCCATGCATCTATCCCTTTTGATTCGTTGATATAAAAACCATTTTCTAATTCAAAATCTTTACTAGCTTCAAATTTTTCGTTTCCTACCATTTGAATTCTTGAAATGGTTTTGGCACCATTTGTATTAGGTCCTTTGATGTCCAAACTCACATATTTCATAGTATTATTTTCGACTTTTAATGGTGTTGTAAAACCGCATTTAAAAGTTCTTGGCAAATCATATCGTATTGGAAAAACACGAACCACTACTTTATTTCCCTCTCTCCATTGCATCAATGAAGGGTCTCGATATTCTACTCCTACAATTTGATTATAAGCTTTTTTTGCTTTTTCCTTAGTAGTCAAAACTCCCTTTCTCTCGATTCCATTTACCCATAATGACAAGGAAGTTGCTACTGCTCCTTCGGGAAGTTGAAACGAATAAATAGCCTCTTTGTCACCCCAACTTTTTTCTGAACAAGCAATATCCATAGTGATTTCGGTATATGCCAGACGATCATTTGCATAAATTTTTACGTCTTCTTTGATATTTTTTGTAAACAAATCTTTGCCATCCCACAATTGTTCCTCGGTTTCCAATCGTTTATCAAAATTAGATTTTAGAATATTGATCCTATCATCTGCACTTAAATCAAGTCTTGACGTAAATAAATAGGCAAGATTTATAATCGGATCATGTGTTTTTCTTTCATTAAATTGTTTGTTATTTCCAAATGAATTAAAACCTCTAAACTGAAAGAAATTATCAGAAGCAATGTAAACTACATCCTTTTTGAGCAGAATTTCATTAAAAAAATTAGGTTTTAGGTTCTGTGATATGGTAATGTATTGAGGTAAATCTGTATTTACTTTCTCAAAAGAATTGGTAATGGTATTTTGTGAAATCTTTTGACTTTCCCTATTTAAAACTGCTGTGAAAATTACAAAACCAATACAAACTATTCCGATTCCAAATCCAAAAGCAATGCTTTTTTTTCTGTTTTCCTGAAACTTATAAATCAAAATTACGGTGTGACATATAAGTACAATCATAGGTACAAGTCCATAAAAACCTAGTCCCAAAGCCAAAATTCCCATGATAGAAATTGGCGCAAAAGGAATGAGATAAATGGCATAATATAAAATAAGTAAATATGAAATTCCGTTTGAAAAATATAGCGCTATATTTAAATACTTATGTTTGAAGTTGCTGTAAATTGCAAAATTGGATAAGCAAAACAAGAAAGTAACCACATAAACCCAAATTGGTAAGTTTTCAAAAATATTAATAAAAACATTGGTGGAGAAGCAACCGATAAACCAATTAAGAAATAAAAAAGGAATAAGATGTTTGTGTTTTGCTTTGTCTTTTAATACTTTAAAAATAACAATCACACTATAAAGTAATTCAATTATAATATTACAAAAACAAAAGGCTTCAAAATTTTCAAAATCAAATTCGCTTCCTACTAGTGAACTTATGAGCAGTATAAAACTCAACAAAGTGACAACGATACTCGCTTTCACACCATTTTTATTGGTAAAATCATTAATTTTAGTTTCAATTTTCATTATTTTAGGTTTTTAAGTTTATAAAGTACTTTGTTTTTCAAAGTAAAAAGTTAAAAAAAAAGGGTTATTTAGATTTGAATAATTTCTCAAGACTATTTAAGTGCGAAACAAAAGCAGCTCTGCCCATATTGGTCACTCGGTACGAGGTTTTTGGTTTTTTACCCACAAATTCTTTTTTGATTTCGATATAGCCTGATTTCTCTAAAGAAGAAGAGTGGCTTGCTAAATTCCCGTCAGTAGTATTTAATAATGCCTTCATCTCTGTAAAATCGATCCAATCGTTTACCATCAATACAGACATTAATCCTAATCGGATTCGACTTTCGAAATCTTTATTTAATTTATCGATAATACCCATGATTATCTGTATTTTTTAAACATAATTGTTCCGTAAACGATGTGTAGAATTCCAAAACCAAGGGTCCAAAAAATCAATCCATATCCTAGAAAAAATAAAGATACACACCCAAGAAATAATTGAAAATATCCTAAATATTGAATATCTGAATACGTATACTTACCCGCGTTTACCAACGCTAATCCGTAAAAAAGTAAAGTAGCTGGCGCTAAAAAAGCGAAAAGACCATGATATATTAAAGCTAGACAAAAGACGCCTCCGACTGCTAAAGGAATTGCTAATTGCAAAAGCATCACTTTTGTGGTAGAAGTCCAGATTGGTACATTATTTTTTTTACTCTTTTTAAAAGTGAATAGAAATCCAGAAAGAAGAGCAAGAACTAAAATTACAATCCCCGCTACAATTAGTTTGTAAATCAAATCAACACTGTACACTTTGTCCAATCCATCAAAATAAGACATCTCGTTAGACTCAAACAAAAAAGCAGCATAACCCGCACCAAGTAACGCAAAGATTCCTGCAAAAACACCTGACAATCCGCTAAGGGAAATAAACCTTGAAGAACGTTCCATCATGGAACGAATGTGAACTAAATCTTCTTGAATATTTTGACTCATAATAAAAGTACTTTGAATTACAAAGTTAAAAATAAAAACGAGTAATTAAACATTTTATAAAAATAATTTAGACATTACTTTTTTAAACCTTAAAAGTGAAAACAAATCTCTTATTTACCAATGAGGCACTGAAAGAGAGTTATTACCAAAATCCACTTTTACAAATTCATTTCTATCTCAACTTTAAACCAAAAAAAAGCCCCAAAAATAAATTTGAGGCTTTCTATATAAAAATTTTATTTATTTCTCTTCATTTCCCTTGCCAAGAGTGTGTTTTTTAATAACATAGCAATGGTCATTGGTCCTACTCCACCAGGAACTGGGGTAATAAAAGATGCTTTTTTGCTTACTTGATCAAAATCGACATCACCGGTGATTACGTATCCTTTCTCGTGGTTTTCGTCAGGAACGCGGGTAATACCCACATCAATAACAACTGCTCCATCCTTCACCATATCCGCTTTTAAATAATTGGGAACACCCAAAGCTGTGATTATAATATCAGCCTGAATAGTAATTTCTTCTATATTTTTGGTGTAACTATGCGTAAGTGTCACTGTTGAGTTCCCTGGAAAACCTTTGCGTCCCATCAAAATACTCATTGGTCTACCCACAATATGGCTGCGGCCAATAACAACAGTATGCTTTCCTTTTGTTTCTACTCCATAGCGATCTAGCAATTCTAGAATACCAAATGGTGTTGCAGGAATAAAAGTAGTCATATCCAATGCCATTTTCCCAAAGTTCTCCGGATGGAAACCATCTACATCTTTACTTGGATCTACTGCCATTAAAACTTTTTGCTCGTCAATTTGTTTAGGAAGTGGCAATTGCACAATGAAACCGTCAATTTGCTCGTCTTCATTTAATTCTTTGATCTTTTTAAGCAATTCAATTTCTGTAGTGGTGTTGGGCATTTTAATCAAAGTAGACTCAAATCCTACTCTTTCGCAGGCTTTTACCTTACTTCCTACATAGGTTAAGCTTGCGCCATCATTCCCTACGATTAGGGCTGCCAAATGAGGAACTTTCTCACCATTAGCTTTCATTTTTTGTACTTCAACAGCAATTTCGCTTTTGATGTCTTCTGCTGTTTTTTTTCCGTCTAGTAGTTGCATTGTTGTTTTGTTTAATATAGTAAAGACAAAAGTCTTAAAATCATTGCGACTTTAAGACTCTCTTTTTAAATTCTTTATTTCATTCCTGGCATTCCCGGCATTCCGCCTTTCATTCCGCCCATCATTTTCATTAGGTTTTTTCCGCCAGGACCTTGCATCATTTTCATCATTTTGCTCATTTGGTCAAACTGTTTCATTAGCTGATTTACTTGTTCAATTTTGGTTCCTGAACCTTTTGCAATTCTTGCCTTTCTTTTCACGTCAATCACAGCTGGTTTACTTCTTTCCATTGGGGTCATCGAGTAAATAATAGCTTCAATGTGTTTGAAAGCGTCGTCTTCAATTTCAACATCTTTCATGGCTTTTGACGCACCTGGTATCATTCCTACCAAGTCTTTCATGTTACCCATTTTCTTTACTTGCTGAATTTGAGAAAGAAAATCATCAAAACCAAATTCATTTTTAGCAATTTTCTTTTGGATTTTTCTTGCTTCTTCTTCATCAAATTGCTCCTGAGCTCTCTCCACAAGGGAAACAACGTCACCCATTCCTAAGATTCGCTCCGCCATACGTACAGGATAGAAAACATCAATAGCTTCCATTTTCTCTCCAGTACCTACAAACTTAATAGGCTTATTTACAACTGTTTTAATAGATAAAGCAGCTCCACCACGGGTATCACCATCTAATTTTGTTAAGATAACACCATCAAAATTCAATCTGTCGTTGAATGCTTTTGCTGTATTTACGGCATCTTGACCTGTCATAGCATCTACTACAAACAAGGTTTCTTGTGGTTGAATCGCTTTATGCACGCGTTCAATCTCGTTCATCATTTCTTCATCCACAGCCAAACGACCAGCGGTATCCACAATGACAACATTAAACCCATTTGCTTTAGCATGTTTGATTGCGTTTTGAGCAATTTCAACTGGATTTTTATTTTCTGGTTCTGAATATACCTCAACACCAATAGAATCTCCAACTACATATAATTGCTGGATCGCTGCAGGACGGTAAATATCACAGGCAACCAAAAGAGGTTTTTTGTTCTTTTTAGTTAAAAGATAATTGGCTAATTTTCCAGAGAAAGTAGTTTTTCCAGAACCCTGTAATCCAGACATTAAAATAACAGATGGATTACCCGATAAATTAATTCCTGCTACATCGCCACCCATTAATTCAGTCAATTCATCTTTGACTAACTTAACTAATAATTGCCCTGGCTGAAGCGTTGTTAATACGTCCTGACCTATCGCTTTTTCTTTTACTTTGGTAGTAAAATCTTTGGCAATTTTAAAGTTAACATCGGCGTCAAGTAAAGCACGTCGAACTTCTTTTAAAGTATCTGCTACGTTTACTTCGGTTATTTTTCCGTGACCTTTTAGTATATGGAAGGCTTTATCTAGTTTTTCGCTTAAATTATCGAACATAATTCTTTTTCTCTTTAATTAAGGTGTAAAATTAATGATTTGGTATTGAAGTTGAAAAGGTATTAGTAATAAAAAAAGGAATGTTTTTAAAATTAACTGAATAAAACAAAAAGAGGCTGAAATAATCAGCCTCTTTAATTCAAAAAAAAAAAATAAAAAAATCAACTAAAATGAATTCAAGGTAAACAGTTTTACCTCTAGAAAGAGATTGAACTGTTGTTTTGATAAACGAATTTAAAAGAATAAAATCGAGATATTGAAGTCGCATCAGGAGATGTGGGTGCATCTTTATAATAACTTAAAATTTCGAATTTAGCATATTTACCATCGTGTGTTTTTACTACGTATACTTTACCTGCTTTGGCAGAAATAATATGCGATGTAGCATTATAATCATACCATGAATTAATACCCGAGGTAGGAAAGGAATAGGTTTTATCACCATCTTGAACAAATGTATTTGCAGCTGGAATAGCTGTAATACTGCTTAATGACCCTGTTACAATACTTACAGCTGCAACACCTTTTCTAGATGGCTCTTCGTTAAGACCAATCAATGAGCCTCCGTTAACAATTATTTTTGTCCCTCTAAAAGCGATATCCCAAACATCATTTGTAACAACTGCATTTTGAGAAAAACTAAATTTGGTGAACGGCCCTCCTTCTGGTTGTCCTTGACCACCTGTTTGTGGAGCTGGTAAATTTGAAACTGTTTTTGTCTCAAGTACTACTACTTTTTGTGGAGCATCATCCTTATCACATGAAATAAAGGTTGTCAAAATTGCCACAACTGCGATCGTAAAAAAAGAGGTTGAAAATGTGTTTTTCATAATAAAAATATTTAAAAGTGTTAAAAATTAAATTGTAATCTTGTAAAAAATAAACGCCCCGAAAGTGTGCTAATTTCTTGTGGATTTGTAAAATCAAAAAGATTGTTGACACCTGCTTGTAGCGTAAACTTTTGTAGCATTTTTTTTGAAGCGGAAATATTGATCGTTGTAAAAGCATTTACAAAGTCATCGTATTTATCTAAAACTTGATTGTTATTAGAATCCCATAAACCATACTTACTTTTATAAAAAACATGTAAATTGAAATCGGTTTTTAACTTTGGCACAGCATAATAAAACTTTAAATTTGCCGTATTTTTCGAACGATTGAATAACCCAAAATAATCAGCTTTTTTAATTTGGAAAGATTCTAATGTTACAGGATCTCGGGCGTAAACCGTGCCTTTTTCAACAGCTTTGACTACCGACTCGTCTTTAGCAATTAAGTATTGATAACCAAAAGAAACATTAAATTGCTTAGAATACGTATAAGTAGAATTGAATTCTAGACCATAAGTAAAAATTTTGTCAACATTAAAGTAACTAAATACGTTTTGTCCATTGTTTTTTTGTGCGGCAACTCTTGTATCGATGAGATTTGATATCGAATTGTAAAAAAAATTGGTCTCGACTTTTAATTTTTCCTTTTGATAAAAGCTCCCCAAATTTAGATTTACGGAACTTTCTGGCTCTAATGGATTTTCAAAACTAATTCCAGGTATTCTGTTCAGCAGCTGTCCTTGCTTTTCTAAAACATTTAATTGTGATTCTGCTACATTATATCCCAGCACAGTATATCCTACTGAGGAATTTGTAAAATCGAAATATAATTGTCGAAAATCAGGCGCTTTAAAACCATAACCTATAGATGTTTTGAAAGATAAACTAGGATTGACTTTGTAATTTACAGCAAATTTAGGGCTCCATTGAGAGGCAAACTGGCTATTATTGTCATACCGAATTCCTACCAAAAAATTGACTTTCTCCGTAGGATTAAAATCCAATTGTGAAAAAACATATTGAGATTGAACAGCCACTTTTGTAGCAAAATAAGTTCTATCTAAGGATTCATGATTGAAACCTGCACCTGCTATTATTTTATTTTTTTTCCAATTAAACAAGGCTCTAATTTCTGGACGATACAACCATTGATTGTAATAATTTTGTTCAAAAAGTATATTTTCAGGACTATTCAAGAAAGAATTATTTTTGTAATTTGTGGCATACAATTCATAATCTACTTGTACATTAGAACCCCATTTTTGTTCTAATTTTGAATGTAAATCCCATTCTAAAATTGTTGCATTACCAGCATAATTAATGGCATTTATGATCGTTTTATATTCTTGCAATTGATTGTAAAAACGTGTCCCAAAGGTAAATTTTACATTTTTTGAAAAATCCCAAAACACTCTGGGTTGTATAGTGGTGTTTTGATAAGGCTCTACTGTTTTTAATTCCGTTTTTGGGTCTAAATCATAGCCATTTGAGGAGAAGTAATTGGTGAAAAGTGTTGCCGAAATTTTTTCCTTTTTCCAATTCAAATTCAGATTTACATCATTTGTATTCCAACTAGCGTATCTAAAGGATCCATTTCCCGAAGCATTATTACGTGTTGGCTTTTTAGTAATAATGTTAATTACACCCGCTAAAGCTTCAGATCCATATAAAGACGAAGAAGCTCCTTTTACAATTTCTATTCGATCAATATTTCCCACACTTATTCGGGACAAATCAAATGTTCCTGCGCTCCTTCCTACAAGAGGAACCCCATCCATTAAAATTAAAATATATGCTGCATCAAGACCTTGCATTTGTAATCCTTCCACTCCTCCAAAATCTGATGTTAGATGAAGTCCTGTTTGTTGTGCTAAAATTTCATCCAATCGTGTTACGCCAGCCTTTTCTATAGTAGCCGCAGATATAATATGTGTAGGAAGTGGCAAAGTAGCAATCAATCTTTTTGTTCGTGTTGCTGTTACAACAACTTCATCTAAATGTTCCTGTTTTAAAGAATCAATTGACTGTTGACCTTGAGAGTAACACGCTAATGAGAGTAAAGGAAAGCCTATTTTTAATATTCTATTTAGAAGCATTCTTAATAATTTTTAGCAAATGTAAATATTATTTTTATTTATTCTAAATAAATATAGTATTTTTGGCAAAATTATTTAATCCTTAAAAAGTATTTATATGAGATCAAAAGTTTTCATTACCTCCATTGCATTAACTACAAGCTTATTAAGCAACAGTCAAACAGATGCTAGACAAAATGACATCGCAGCCATCAAGTCTATGTGCGGTTGCTATGAAGTTCAATTCAACTTTGCTGAAACTTTTAGTTATCCCAAAGATTCATCAGCTTATAAACCATCTGAAACAAAACATGAAAAAGCTTTAGAATGGGTTCAGCTTATTGAAGACTCATCTAATAAAATAAGCATGCAACATCTATTAATAGTGGGGCCTAATGAAAATGATATTGTAAAACACTGGAGACAAGACTGGCTATTTGAAAACACCGATTTTCTTAACTTTCAAAAAGATTTGACTTGGAAACACAGCTCAACACCTGCAAAAAATGTAAAAGGACAATGGACACAAAAAGTATATCAGGTAGACGACAGTCCTAGGTATGAGGGCTCATCCAGTTGGGTTCACGTTGATGGAAGTCACTATTGGAAAAATACCACAGACGCACCTCTACCTAGAAGAGAACATACCAAAAGAGATGACTACAATGTATTAAAAAGAAGAAACATACATGAAATAACTGCAACGGGCTGGGTTCATGAACAAGATAACGACAAATTGATTCGGAATTTAAATCAAAAAGACATTTTATTGGCTCAAGAAAAAGGTTTTGATGTCTATACTAAAGTCCCTGATGCCAATTGTAAAGTAGCCCAAAACTGGTGGAAGAAAAACGAGGACATCTGGCTCAAAATAAGAAATAAATGGAATAGCGTTTATGCCTCAAAAAAAGACATCAACTTGCACAAAAAAGTAGAAAAGAAGTCTCTTTTTTCTCTTCTATTTGACCTAAAACCTACTGCAAGTCAAGCAGAAATTGATGCTATCATAGATTCCTTTGTAATTAAATCTTAAAAAAATTATAATGCATACTTTACATTATATCTAGGTTTGCAATAACTATTTAAAAATTGGCTTTCGCCCAAAAAAAAATCCGAATCTTAACTGATTCGGAATTTTTTTGATCTAAAGTTTTAAATTTACATTCTGTCAGGAACATTAATTCCCAGTAATTTAAACGATGCCGCAATAACCTCGGCTACTTTTTTAGACAGTTGTACTCTGAACTTTTTCTTTTCTAAATCCTCTTCCCCTAAAATAGGAACGGCTTGGTAAAACGAATTGTACTCTCTTACCAAATCATAAGTGAAATTTGCCAAAAGCGCCGGACTATGATGCTGGGCTGCATTTTGAATTACTTCAGGAAAAAGCTCCAATTGTTTGACCAATTCTTTCTCTTTTTCATGTAAAATATCTATTTGTGCATTATTTGAGTAATCAAAATTTGCTTTGCGAATTATAGATTGAATACGTGCATAGGTATATTGAATAAACGGTCCCGTATTTCCAGCAAAATCAACAGACTCTTCTGGATTGAAAAGGATTCGTTTCTTAGGATCTACTTTCAAAATATAATATTTCAATGCTCCTAAACCGATGGTACTATACAAATTCGCTTTTTCTTCCGGTGAATACGTTTCTAACTTTCCTAAATCCTCGGCTATTTTTTGAGCTGTAGCGGTCATTTCCTGCATTAAATCGTCGGCATCTACAACAGTTCCCTCACGAGATTTCATCTTTCCTGATGGTAAATCTACCATTCCGTATGACAAGTGGTATAAGTTTTTTGCCCAATCAAAACCTAATTTTTTCAGAATCAAAAACAACACTTTAAAATGGTAATCTTGCTCATTTCCTACAGTATATACCATTCCGCCAACATCTTGCATGTCTTTCACACGTTGAATTGCCGTACCAATATCCTGAGTCATATAGACAGCCGTACCATCTGAACGCAACACAATTTTACGATCAAGACCTTCGTCAGTTAAGTCAATCCAAACAGAACCGTCAGGATCTTTTTCGAAAATTCCTTTTTCTAACCCAATTTGGACTACATCTTTCCCTAGTAAATACGTATCACTTTCGTAATAATACTTGTCAAAATCAACTCCTAGATTCTTATATGTAATGGCAAAACCATCGTAAACCCATTGGTTCATTTTGGCCCACAATGCTTTCACTTCAGCATCTCCAGCTTCCCATTTTTGGAGCATTTCTTGGGCTTCAAGAATAATCGGAGCTTGTTTTTTAGCTTCTTCTTCTGTTTTCCCTTCTTGCATTAGTTGATTAATTTCCTCTTTGTAGGCCTTATCAAATGCCACATAAAAGTTACCAACTAATTTATCTCCTTTTAAGCCTGAAGTTTCAGGAGTTTGATTGTCACCAAATTTTTGCCAAGCCAACATGGACTTACAAATATGAATACCTCTATCATTAATGATTTGAGTTTTATATACTTTTTTACCCGAAGCTTTGATAATTTCAGCTACTGAATATCCTAACAAATTATTACGAACGTGTCCTAAATGCAAAGGTTTATTGGTATTTGGAGAGGAATACTCAACCATAACGGCTTTATCATTTGCCGAAGGCGTCACAAAACCATAGGTGGCATTATCTTTTATTTCTGCAAATAGGTTTAAGTAATATTGATCGGCAATTACAATATTCAAGAAACCCGAAACTACATTGAAACGGCTTACTTCAGCTAGGTTTTCGACTAAATAATTTCCAATTTTATTTCCTAATTCTACAGGATTACTCTTTACTAGTTTCAACAATGGAAAAATAACCATGGTAATATCTCCCTCAAACTCTTTACGAGTGGTTTGAAACTCCACCTTTTCAATGGTCACGTCAAACAAGGTTTTTATTGCGTTTTCTATTGCGGGTGTAAGAACTTGTGGTAAAGTCATTTTATATTTTTTTTGAGATTGCAAATATAGTCATAATCAAGGAAATTGAAAATGGGATATTGACATAATTTACAACTCACAATCAGACCGATACACTAAAAATACAAAACAAATCAAAATTGCATAGAAATTAATGTAACAATTATACTTCAAAACAGTCTACTATGATGGTTACTGTGTTCTCAACTATTAATTAAATGTTAAATAATACATAAAACAGTATTATGTTTAACATAGTATTATATAAAAGAATACATTTGCCTCATCAATCAAATCAATCAAATCAAATTAATCATGAAATTGAAACTATCAATTATCTGCTTTATGGTAACGCTGTTTACTGTACAAGCACAAACTTCAAGTAAAACCTCGCCACTTGAAAACTCTGGACTAATCACCGGAAAAATAATCGACAAGCAAACTAATGAACCGCTTGGATATGTCAATGTAGTTGTAAAAGAAGACGGTAAAGTGCTAACCGGCGAAATTACCTCAGAGAAAGGACTTTTTAGCATTAAAAATTTACCTTTAAAAAAGTATACCGTTGAAATTCAATTTATGGGATACAAAACTGTTTCTAAACCAGTTGTACTTTCTATAGATCAAAAATCAGCCAATCTCAACACCATAATTCTAGAAGAAGACGCTATACAACTTAAAGGAGTCGAAATTATAGCAGAACGCTCAACCATTGAACAAAAAATCGATCGAAAAGTGATTAATGTGGGCAAAGATTTGACTACCGCAGGAGCCACAGCATCAGAGATTATGAGTAACATCCCCTCTGTAAATGTAGATCAAGATGGCAAAATTTCCTTGAGAGGTAATGAAAATGTACGTGTTTTAGTTGACGGAAGACCCAGTAACATTGAGGCTTCGCAATTATTAAAACAAATCCCATCAGCCTCTATCAAAAAAATTGAACTTATTACAAACCCAAGTGCAAAATACAATCCTGAGGGAATGTCTGGGATTATCAATATTGTTTTACATAAAAATACCAATAACGGCCTGAATGCCAGCATAAATTCTGGATTAACATTTGCCCAAACTCCAAAGATTTCCAACACCCTGAACATGAACTACAGAACAGGAAAAGTGAATTTTTTCTCGACTTATGGAAATAATTTTGGCATCCGATTTAATGAGGGTATGATATCCAGATTAGATGATAATTCCAATCAAATTTTTGATGTAAAAAACGACAACAAGTCACACCTTGTAAAATTTGGAATGGATTATTACATCAATGATAAAAACACCTTGTCTGGCTATACCAACCAAAATATTTTTAAGAGTGATGGTATAATAGATATTAGTGTCGTTAATCCTAACGCTTCTCAAAATATACTTTTAAATTCAAAATACCTCACTGACAACACAGATGGGACGTATAATGTAGCACTAAAACACCTAACAAGTAAAGAGGGAGAAACACTTGATTTAGAAGTGAATCACAGTATTTTCTCTGAAGATCAAATAGCACGTTTTCGCAACACCTATACCAATCCTAGCATACCAAGTAGCGCTTATGATGATTCCCTTGGCGAAAAAAGAAAAAGCACGATTGTAAATCTTGATTACACAAATCCGCTTGACGAAAAAACAAAATTAGAGCTTGGTGCAGAAAGCAGAAATTTACGCACCGATAACGATTATGCTACTAACAACGCCGCTTTGACAAATTCAAAATACACGTATGATTTAGACATTTATTCGGCTTATGCGACCTATGGACAAAAATTCAAAAAAATTGGTTACCAATTGGGCGCACGTTTTGAAAGCTATCATGTAAAAGCAGTGCTAAACGGCACCGTCGCTTATAAAGATGATTATTTTACAGTGTATCCATCTGCGTCTATGACGTACTCACCATCTGAGAAAAACCAACTTCAAATTAGTTTTAGCAGACGTGTAGACAGACCTGGAATAGATCAAACAAAACCCCTGAGAGAATTTAGTTCGCCTAGATTAACCTCTATCGGAAATCCGGAATTGGACCCACAATTTACAAACTCAATAGAATTTAATTACACAAAGACACTTTCAAAGGGATCTTTAACTACCGGATTGTTTGTAAGAAGCATTCAAAACGAAATCAACCGAATCATTTATCCAGATCCTCAAAATCAAGACCAACAAATTTTAAGTTTTGACAACTTTGACAACAACACTGCCTATGGATTTGAAGTTTCTATGAATTATAAAATTAATAGTTGGTGGGATATTCAACCTGCAATAGATTACTCAAACATCAACCAGAAAGGACTTGTATCTCAAATAAACACTGCTACAAACTCATTCGATTTGGTTACCAAAGAAGTTGCCGCAGCAGCATTTAATGCTCGTTTTAATAGTAATTTCAAAGCTAGTAAAAGTCTACGTTTTCTATTATTTGGTTTTTATAGATCTGGAGTTGATGGTGTTCAATTTAACAACAAAGAAATGTACAAAATTGACGCTGGTGGACGCTACTCTTTCTTGAAAGACAAAGCTACATTAAGCATCCGTTTCAATGATATTTTCAACACCATGAAAGCAGGTTTTGAGGGTGAAAATCCGTATCCACAAAGAGGTCAATTTAGATGGGAAAGTCAATCCGTATTTGTAGGTTTCAATTATGCTTTTGGCGGAGGAAAAACTAAAAACCTGCAGCGCAAACAAAGAGAGGACAATACCAAACAAGGCGGAGGTCTGTTCTAGAAAAAAATAGTATTACAAAATTTTCATTTTTGATAGTATATAAAAAACATGATGAGTCAGTTGCCTATTTTATCAACTCAATTGTCTAATTTGTTTTTGAATTCAAAAATGCTTTTCCAATACTAAAAAGTTAGTTTTAATAGTTTGTTACCCAAAAAATTCGGAGTATGCCACTCCGAATTTTTTATTTTCATTAAGATTTATTATTTCAAAAAATAAGAAGCATCAATTAAGCGATTTCCTGTTGCATCATGTACCGCATAATTAAAACCACCTTGAATACAATACGATCCGTACTCCCCTTTTTTGTTCAAGGCTATAAAACCAACTTGAATATCTTTTAGATTTTTATTTCTTTTTTGGGTCAAATTTACAATTCGCATGACTGCCTCTTCACATGCTTTTTGTGGAGACTTCCCTTGTCGCATGAGTTCTACCACCAAGTGACAACCTGTAATTCGTATTACTTCTTCCCCATGACCTGTAGCAGTGGCAGCGCCAATTTCGTTATCTACGTAGAGACCTGCACCTATTATAGGCGAATCTCCTAAACGGCCATGCATTTTAAATGCCATGCCACTTGTGGTACATGCACCAGATAAATCTCCATTGGCGTCAAGCGCAATCATACCAATGGTATCGTGATTTTCAATATTAGCAATAGGTTTGTAATCACTGGTTTTAAGCCATTCTTTCCACTCCCGTTCTGAGTCTTCTACTAGTAAATTTTCTTTAACAAACCCTTGCGAAACAGCAAATTGAAGCGCCCCATCTCCAACGAGCATTACGTGAGGCGTTTTTTCCATTACTGCACGTGCCGCAGAAATGGGATGTTTTATAAACTCTAAACACGCCACAGATCCAATATTAGCATTTTCATCCATGATACAAGCATCCAGAGTAACTCGGCCATCGCGATCTGGTCTACCGCCATAACCTACGCTTCGCTCTTTTGGATCAGCTTCGGGAATTTTCACGCCAGCCTCAACAGCATCCAGCGCTTTCCCATTATTTTTTAAAACCTCCCAAGCAGCCACATTCGCTTGCATACCGAAATTCCAAGTTGAAAGCACAATTGGTTTGTTGATTTTCTTGGGTTCAATACTATTTTCCTTTTCTGCATTGCCTTTGAACGCTTGCAACGCAAAAGCTGCAGAAGCAAGAGCTGTTGTTTTTAAAAAATTTCTGCGGTTTGCCATAATTAAAGAGAGTTAGTATTTGAAATAACTGGAGTATAAAAATAGCTTTTATTTTCCAAAAAAAAAGTCCGTACAAATTTGCACAGACTTTTTTATCTTATTTTTGATTACCCTCATTAATCTAGGGTTTCATTTACCATTTGATAATTGCACTAGCCCAAGTAAAACCACTACCAAAAGCAGCTAAAACTACTGTATCACCTGATTTTATTTTTCCTTTTTCCCAAGCTTCAGTTAAAGCAATTGGAATAGAAGCTGCGGTTGTATTTCCGTATTTTTGAATGTTGTTGTACACTTGATCGTCTGATAGATCAAATTTCTTTTGAATGAACTGAGAAATTCTCAAATTTGCTTGATGAGGAATCAACATATCAATATCTGAAACTTGTAAGTTATTCGCTTGCAATCCTTCATTAATCACTTCGCTAAAACGAACTACAGCATTTTTAAATACAAATTGTCCGTTCATGTAAGGGAAATAACTTTCGTCGTCTGGATCATTATCTGCCAAAATATCAGTCACCCAACGGCCACCCATTCCAGGAGCTTTTACAACTAATTCCTCAGCATGTTGCCCTTCAGAATGTAAGTGTGTAGACAAAATACCTTTGGTTTCATCTTCTTCTCTACTTAATACAGCGGCACCAGCTCCGTCTCCAAAGATTACCGAAACACCTCGACCGCGCGTAGTCATATCTAATCCAGTAGAATGTACCTCTGAACCAATTACCAAAATGTTTTTATACATTCCTGTTTTAATATATTGATCTGCAACAGATAAAGCATATATAAAACCCGAACATTGATTACGAACATCAAGAGCACCAACTGTTTTTAATCCTAAATCACGCTGTACAAGAACACCTGGACCAGGAAAATAATAATCAGGACTTAATGTTGCAAAAACTACAAAGTCAATATCTTCCTTAGCAACACCAGCACGTTCAATTGCTATTTCAGCAGCCTTCACTCCCATTGATGTAGTTGTGTCCTCCCCTTTTATAATGTGGCGTCTCTCTTCAATACCGGTACGCTCTTGAATCCATTCATCGTTGGTATCCATGATTTTGGATAAATCGTCATTTGTAACCACGTTTTCAGGCACATAATAACCCAATCCTGCTATTTTTGAATGATACATATTATTGTTGTTTTATTAAAATCAGATTGCAAATTTAGAACTAACTCTAAAATTCAGGGTGCTAAAATACCACTTTTTTAGCAAATTACAAGTTTTAAGGATTTTGAAGCCTTGTAAACCGTCAACTCAATTATCATAAATGAAATACAAAATGACAGTATTTATGAAAAAAAGAAGATTCTTGTAAAGTTTAACACAACAAATGTAACAACAATGCAGTTAAGCAGACTAAAAATAGATACTATTGAAGCTAATTTAAAATCATTAAAATTATGAAATTAAAAATATCCTTACTTTTTTTCGTTGGCATGAGTTTACAGACTTTTGCACAGGAAAATCTAACCTACCAAAAACCGTCTCCATCTATCTTGACTCTTGCTGATTATGAAAGAGCTCCATCTGTTTCAATGGATACTAAAAAAGAATACCTTTTATTATCTTATCGTAATACTTATAAGTCGCTTGATGATTTAAATCAAGACGAACTTAGACTAGGTGGGTTACGTATTAATCCTACTACAAACATTTCAAGTACGGTTACCTATGTGAACAACTTAAAAATTAGAAAAGTAAAGGATCAAAATGAAGTACAAGTTGCTGGGCTTCCACAAAATCCACGTATCAGTAATATTTCTTGGTCACCTAATGATTCAAAAATTGCATTTACGCATACTGCCGCAACCGGTGTTGAGTTATGGACTATCGATGTGGCATTGGCTACAGCCAAAAAAGTAACCGAGGCAAACTTAAATGCAAATATTGGAAGTCCATTTATATGGATGAAAGATAACAATACACTTCTTGTAAAAATGCTCCCTAAAAACAGAGCAGCCTTGCTAGATTCTAAAAAAGATTTACCGACAGGACCAATTATCTCTAACGCTGACGGATCTAAATCTCAAAACAGAACCTATCCTGACATGTTGAAAAACATGAATGACGAGATCAATTTTGAGAACATTATGACATCCGAATTGTACAAAATAACTCTTGATGGCACAGCAACTCTCTTTAAAAAAGCAGCTATGTACGCAGGTGAAAGTTTCTCACCTGATGGAAATTACTTGATGTTAACAACCATTCAAAAACCATTTTCTTACATAGTTCCGTTGAGCCGTTTCCCATCAAAATCAGTGGTGTTTGACAAGGACGGGAATGAAGTTAAAACAGTTAATGAAGTACCCTTGACCGAAATTATCCCGAAAGGTTTTATGGCCGTGCGAAAAGGAAAACGAAACATGAGCTGGAGAGCAGATAAATCTGCTACACTAGTTTATGTAGAAGCACTTGATAGTGGTGACCCAGCCAACAAAGTTGATTTTAGAGATGAAGTCCTGCTATGGAACGCACCTTTTACCACTCCTGCAAATACGCTTGTAAAAACACCGCAACGTTTTAGCGGCATTATGTGGGGTAATGAAAATGTAGCGGTACTTATGGATGAATGGTATGATACGAGAAACACAAAAACGTACCTCATCAATCCTGCAGCTCCAGAACAAGCACCTAAAGTAATTTTTGACCGAAATTCTCAAGATGTGTATGCAGATCCTGGAAATTTTGAAACGCGCAAAAACGAATTCAACAGATATGTACTGGCTATAGAAAACAACAAAACTTTTTTAATAGGTGCTGGTTTTACAAAAAATGGACAATTCCCTTTTATTAGTGAAATGGATTTAAAAACATTGCAAACTAAGAGATTATACACCTCATCGTACACGGACAAAAAAGAAGATATTCTTGAAATTGAAAACTTAAAAGAAGGTACGGTTTTGGTCCAAATTCAGTCTAAAAATGAATATCCAAACTATTACTTGAGAAACATCAAACAAAAAAATAAACTAACACCTATCACCACTTTTCAAAATCCTTTTGAAAGCATTAAAAACGTGAGTAAAGAAGTTATTAAATACACTCGTAAAGATGGAGTTCAATTATCTGGAACCTTGTATTTACCTGTAGGATATGACAAGGTTAAAAAAGAAAAAATGCCATTATTAATTTGGGCTTACCCAGCAGAGTACAAAGACAAAAATTCTGCGGGACAAAGTACGCAAAACCCAAATGAATTCACTTTCCCAAGTTACGGTTCGTTTGTGTACTGGGTAACCAAAGGTTATGTGGTGTTGGATGATGCTGCTTTCCCAATCATTGGTGAAGGAACTACAGAACCAAATGATAATTTTATCACACAACTTGTTGATAATGCTGAGGCTGCTATTAATGCAGTTGATGCTTTAGGATACATTAACCGTAAAAAAGTAGCTGTGGGCGGACACTCGTACGGCGCCTTTATGACAGCTAATTTACTAACACATTCTAATTTATTTGCTTGCGGAATTGCCCGCAGTGGTGCTTATAATAGAACATTGACTCCTTTTGGTTTTCAAAGTGAGCAACGCAATTACTGGGAAAGTCCAGAAGTGTATACAGCGATGTCTCCGTTTATGAATGCTGGAAAAATGAAAACACCAATGTTGTTGGTACACGGTGAAGCAGATAACAATCCTGGAACGTTTACCTTGCAAACCGAACGTTACTTTCAAGCTCTGAAAGGACTTGGAGCTCCAGCACGAATGGTGATTTTACCAAAAGAAGCGCATGGATATGTAGCTAAAGAAAACATCCTACACCTATTGTGGGAACAAGATCAGTTTTTAGAAAAACATTTGAAAAACTAAACGCAGCTTAATCAAGCCCAGTTTTTAAACACAAAAATCCCCGAAATCAAATCTGGTTTCGGGGATTGTTTTTATATCAAAAAGAAAAGAAAAATCTAGCTTTACGCTAACATCAAGTTGACTTCTTGATTAAAGTCTAACTCCGTGTCATGCTCAAAGAAAATAGCTCTTCTATCAAAAGCAGCTTTAACTAAAAAATGACTCCCTCTAAAATAGCATTGCTTGACAACTGCTGTCATTTTTGCATTGTCTACTACTATTAATTGATGCGGATATAACAATAAATATTCGTCATCAGCCGGGTCAACATCTATAATTTGTGACAGCATAAACTCATTGACTTCACCAAAAAGAGAAGCTACATATTTATTTGCCGGAAGTTCATACAAGGCTCTTGATGGGCCTTTGATCACTACTTGTCCTTGCTGCAAGACAATGGTCTCATCTGCAAATGATAAGGAATCCACACTATCATGTGTGGCTATGATGCAGGTAATTCCTTTCTTCTTTAAATAGGCAAACAAATTGCGTCTTAAAGCATTTTTTCTAAAATTATCAATATGACTGAAGGGCTCGTCTAGCAATAAAATTTCTGGCTCTAGGGCCAAAGCTTTGGCTAAGGCTACCCTTTGTTGCTGTCCACCACTTAAATCTTTGGCTTTTACTTTGGCAAAATCCGTCATTTCTACCATTTCGAGTAGCTCTTGAATTCGGAGTTTTTTTAAAGGTAAAAAAGCGCTCGACAAAAACTTACCCACATTTTCCTCTACAGTAGTGTACGGCATTAAATCAAAATCTTGAGCCAAGTATTTAATATAATCAACGCCCGGAATCAAGTTGTATTTGGGACCTAAAATGGGTTTTTCGTTGTAACTAATTGATCCACTATTGAGATCCAGTAAACCATAAATCAGTTTGAGTAAGGTACTTTTTCCGCAACCACTTTCCCCAATTATAGCAATGTTTTGCCCTTTCTCAATAGTAAAATTAATATCTGTTATTACAGGCTTGTCACTATAAGAAAAGTGTATATTTTTTATTTCTAGCATCATCAAAAATTAAAGTGCAAATTTACAATCTTTAAATCAATTTTAAGCACAAAAAAAGCTGCTTCTAGAAAGAAACAGCTCTTGTTTTTAAAGTACTTTAAGCTTATTTTTTCACTTCAGCTTCAGCATCTTTAATCATTTTTTCGTTAGCTGTAATAGCAAACTCTACACGACGGTTTTGGCTTCTACCTTCATTAGTTTCATTAGAAGCAATAGGATCAGCAATACCCATTCCTGTTACTTTAAATCTAGCTGCAGAAACTCCTTTGCTTGACAAGTAATTACGAACAGATGCTGCTCTATCACCTGAAAGCTTCAAGTTATAATCCGCTGGACCTGTACTATCTGTGTATCCGTAGATAGTAATGTTAGTATCTGGATATTCTCCAAAAACAGGAACTAATTTATCTAGATTTGCTTTTGCAGCAGCAGTCAAAGTAGATTTGTTCGTATCAAAACGCACTGCATTTTCATTCAAAACAAGTTTAATTCCTTCTCCTACACGTACTACTTCAGCACCTGGAAGAACAGCATCAATTTGACGTGCTTGCTTGTCCATTTTGTTACCGATAGCGCCACCTGCAACACCACCAATAACTCCTCCTAGTACAGCACCCATAGCACCATTACCACCTTTTCCTAAATTATTACCTAGAACTCCACCTAGAACAACACCTGCAACAGCACCTATTCCTGCTCCTCTTTGAGTTTTGTTTGTGTTTTTTACAGCCTCACAGCTTGTAAAAATAGAACCTAAAACCATTATTGTTGCTATAGCAACTACTGAAATCTTTTTCATGTTATCTTATTTTTTAGTTAGTTTTTTGAAACTGATATACTACATCGGTCATTTTTCCTGCTACATCTATTTTATCTACTAGTTGAAACGAAGTTTCCGTTTGATTAGCAAGACCTAAAATATAACCATCTCTCACTTTTCTTGCTTTTTCCCCAGCGTCTAAAACTTTTAAAACAAACTGACCTTGATCGTTTACAAACCAAGTAATTGGAGAGCTAAAAGCAACACAATTCGTTTTGGTCAAAGCCATAGTCCCTTTGTTATTGTTTGATACAAATTTCCAAGTACTTCCTACAAAACACTCTGAGTCTGCTAATTGAAAACTATTTACTTTCACATATTGAGATCCTGGATATGTTACTGCACTAATAACCCAGTCTCCTTTAATGGCTACTTGCGATTTTCTATCTGTTTTGGTACTCGTAGCTGATGTTGACTTGCAAGCAAACATCAAAACGGCTATAGCGCACACTAAAATAATTTTTTTCATTTTGATACATTTAATGAATTAATACTTACACAAAGGTACTACGCATTTTTGAAATTATGTTTCACAATTTTAACATTTTGTATCATAATTAACGCTTACGCCATTTTGTCATCCTTTTTACAATTGGTATTCTATTTGAAAGCTTGATTGGTAACCAATTTAATTTTAAAATTTAAAAAATATGACAACAGGTAAAATTAATGTTTCAGTAGAAAACATCTTTCCCTTAATCAAGAAATTTTTATACAGCGACCACGAAATTTTCTTGAGAGAATTAATTTCGAACGGTACCGATGCCACCTTAAAATTAAAGCATCTTATCAGCATTGGCGAAGCCAAAGTAGAATACGGCAACCCAATGATCGAGGTAAAAATTGACAAAGAAGGAAAGAAAATCCACATCATCGATCAAGGTTTAGGAATGACAGCTGATGAGGTTGAAAAATACATCAATCAAGTCGCTTTTTCAGGAGCCGAAGAGTTCTTAGACAAGTACAAAGACTCCGCTAAAGATTCTGGAATTATAGGACATTTTGGTCTTGGTTTTTACTCTGCTTTTATGGTAGCTGAGAAAGTAGAAATCATCACTAAATCATTCAAAGACGAGCCTGCTGCGCACTGGACTTGTGATGGTAGCCCAGAATTCACTTTAGAACCAGCGGATAAAACTACACGTGGTACTGAAATTATTTTGCACGTTGCTGAAGATTCTTTAGAATTTTTAGAAGATGCCAAAATCAAAGATTTGTTGAACAAGTACAACAAATTCATGCCTATTCCAATTAAATTTGGAACCAAAACACAAACATTGCCGAAGGCAGAAGACGCTCCAGAAGATGCCGTTGCCGAAACGATTACCGTTGACAACATCATCAACAACCCAAATCCAGCTTGGACCAAACAACCAACAGAATTGGCTGCTGAGGATTACAAAACCTTCTACCACGAGTTGTACCCAATGCAGTTTGACGAACCGTTATTCCACATTCATTTAAATGTAGATTATCCGTTCAACTTAACTGGTATTTTGTATTTCCCAAAATTAGGTTCTGATTTGCAAATCCAAAAAGACAAAATTCAGTTGTACCAAAACCAAGTGTATGTTACCGATAACGTAGAAGGAATTGTACCTGAATTTTTAATGATGTTAAAAGGTGTGGTAGACTCGCCAGACATTCCGTTGAACGTATCTCGTTCTGGACTTCAAGCTGATGCTGCCGTTAAAAAAATCTCTAACTACATCACGCGTAAAGTTGCTGATAAATTAAAATCATTGTTCACAGAAAACCGTGAAGATTTTGAGCAAAAATGGAACGACATTAAAATTGTCTTGGAATACGGAATGTTATCCGAAGACAAGTTTTATGAGAAAGCAGGTGCTTTTGTACTTTACCCAACCGTAGATGGCAAATTCCATACTCTGGAAGAATTAAAAGAAAAACTAGCTGCCACACAAACCGATAAAGATGGTAAACTAGTTATCTTGTACGCTGGAAACAAAGATGCGCAGCACTCTTACATTGCAACAGCCAAAGATAAAGGATACGAAGTATTGTTACTAGACTCTCCAATTATCTCGCACTTAATCCAGAAAATTGAAGGCGACAACAGCAACCTGACTTTTGTACGTGTAGACTCGGATCATATTGACAACTTGATCAAGAAAGACGAAACTACCATTTCAAAACTTTCAGAGGAAGAACAAACCAGCCTAAAAACCGTTCTAGAAACCATTGTACCAAAACAAACGTACAGCGTACAACTAGAAGCGCTAGACAGCAACTCGGCACCATTTATCATCACACAGCCAGAATTCATGCGCCGTATGAAAGAAATGAGCCAAAGCGGCGGTGGCGGAATGTTCGGGATGGGCAACATGCCAGAAATGTACAATTTAGTGGTGAACACCAACTCTGAATTGGCCAGCAGCATCCTAAACAACAAAGACAAAGACGCTCAAGAAAGCCTAGTAAAACAAGCGCTAGACCTAGCCAAACTATCTCAAAACTTGCTAAAAGGCGAAGCCTTAACCGCATTTGTAAAAAGAAGTTTCGAGCTAATTAAATAAATATTAGATTTTTAGATCGTTAGATCTTAGAGTAAACCTGCAAGCGACCCCGAACTATCGGGACTTGCAGGTTTTTTTTTGGAGCAGATCAGCCGTTTTCAGCAGGCGTATACTCCCGCTATACGCTATAATCTTTGCTTTTGGCTGCCGCCACCGCAAAGGATTTCCGCTGCTATCGGGGCTATTTGAGACGGATAATTTTTACAAAGTCGTTTTTTTAAAACACAATTTGTAAGATTATTTTAATATATTTGAGGGATGAATGAGGTAAGATCGAACATTTTTAATTCAGCTTGATTGGGTGGTGCTGGGAAGGTTTGTTACATCAATGAATAATTTATAAGGTATTTATACCTAAAAAAATCGAAATATGATAAATATAAACTCAGATAAAGATTTCTTTGACAAAATCAATGTCACAGAAGAAAAAACATACCCAATATTTTTAACTGAATTAAAGTTTGAACCATTTAGACATATTTCAGAATTAAAAATTTGCTTTAAAAATCCTATTTCAATAATTTCAGGAACAAATCGTTCAGGTAAGTCAACTATTTTAATGGCTTTAGCATGTTGTCATTATGATTTTTTGAAGAGAAATCCTAAAAATGGTAATTTAGAAAGACATACTTGGGGTTCTTTAATGAAGACAACATCGCACGATATTCAAAATGAAGATTGGACATATTTCATTACTTATAAAACTGGAAAAAAAATTGAAACTAAAAGGGGACAAAGAAAAAAAAACACAAAAAAATGGAATGGAATTGGCAAAAAAGAAAGTCAATTTACTCATAGACAAGTTATTTTTATAGATTTAGATAGAATTGTTCCTGCTAGGTTTTACAGTGACAAAATGTATAGTTTAGCTAAAACAGCCACAACACAAGCAATATCAACTACAAAAGTTTCAGAAATAGAAAAATATATGTCCTTTATTCTAGAAGAAAAATTTGAAATTAAAAAAATTGCTCAACATTTAGATAAAGAAACCTTCGAATATAATAATCAAAATCATTATTCAAGTTATAATGCCGCAACAGGCGAAGAAGTATTAACAAGAATTATTATTGACATCGTTGAAGCTCCAAAAAATGCTTTAATATTAATTGATGAGATTGAAATGGGTCTACACCCTAAAGTTCAAAGAAGATTAATTGATGTAATTAGAAATATTTGTACGATAGAAAACAAACAATTTGTTATTACAACTCATTCAGGTACAATTTTAGATTCGGTAAATGATTCTTCTAGAATTTTTATTGAGAAAAATCCAAAAGGAGAATACAAAGCAATACAAAACATAAGTGTTAGTGCTTCATTGTCTAAAATGGATTCAAAATCTTATCCTCTTATTGACTTATATTGTGAAGATCTTGAGGCAAAAAAAATCATTAAGGAAGCAATAAAAGCAGTTGAAATAAATAAAAATATTAATAATTTTTCAGAATTAATAAACATTATTATATCCGGCAGTGCTGACAAGACTTACACTCACTTTATATCTCACATGGAAACGTATGAATTAAAAAAAATAAAATCTGGATTTGCTTGTATTTTAGATGGAGACATGAAAAATATGAAATCAAATAAAGGTGCTTTAACTTTTCCTCCGACAGAAAATTTACACTTTTTGTTTTCAAATGAATGTCCCGAAAAATTTCTAACTAGAGCTTATTTAAGTGATAATCCTAATGTAAATATTGAGTATTATTTAGAAAATGAAAACCCTCATTATTTATTTAAAACAATAATAGAACATTCAACTTTAAAAGATATAAATGAAGTTTTTGACCATTGTTGGAGTTTAATAATAAAATCGGAAAAAGGGAAAATATATTTTGAAACTTTACAATTATTTTTAATAAATATGGTAAAAAAATACTCGCCTGAATTATAAAACAAATCGTATCCCAGCAGCTCGAAGTATTTTAAAAAAAACGTTCTTAAAATGTTGAGCTCCGGTGCTAATGCATTTAGCTATACGCTAAAAATTGGGATGCGAGGTCAAAGACATTCGCGTAGCAGCTAGATGTAGGAGAGTTTCACAGCCAATTCGTGACGAATTGACGCTTTCGTTTTCAATCAAAAAATAAAAGCAGAAACTTAAAAAACATATCGCCCGAACGCAGGTTATCTCTAAAAGACTTTTTCGCATATCCGAGTGATTGAATAAAACTTGAAACGCTTCTCTTGAAATTGAATCAAATTTTTTTAAAATGAAAATAGTAATTAAATTATATTACCTGATTTTAATCACAAATATTGCTGTATTACCAATTATTTTTTTATTTACTGCATATAAGCAATATTGCTACATAACGGGCAATTATACAGAAAAAATGATGAGGGTAGAAAAATGTATTAGTGGATCTAATTCAAAAAGAATTTCGACTTCTATAGAAGGCAAAATAAAACATCAAAAAGTATCATTTGGATTATACGACAATCATTCTTATGATTTTATGTCTTATTTGAATAAGGACAAAGAAGAAATAGCGTTGAATTACGATGATTTAAAACCATTAGAATTAGATGTAAGAGTTGTTCAATTTGGCACTTCAGATAATGTGTTATTTATAAAAAAAGAAGAAACAAGAGAAGAGGCTACAAAAAGGAATTTAACCCCTTGGATTGTGATTGAGATATTTTCGTTTGGAGCATTATTAATATTATATATTCTAAAAAAAATAAGCTATTGCGAAATATCGGAACTAAAAATTGGAAGTAAAAATGCTAAAAAAAACAAATCGAATTAACTAAAAAACCCTCCCACAACAGCTAGTCAACGGATTTGGGCAATTGACTTAATGGAAAAATGGTTTTGTATTTGAATGATTTGGCAAATCCGAAGAATGAGTTTAATTTAGTCCCAAACCCGCTGTAGTACCAAGACGTTAGCAGTAACTTTTGCGCAAAAATCGAAAAAATTTGAATTCAATACCAATTATTGGTATCTTTGATAAAATAAAAATTATGGCACGAAATACATCAATATTATTAGGAGACTATTTTGAAAACTTTATCAATGAACAAATTTCTACAGGAAAATATAGTTCAGTAAGTGAAGTTGTTAGAACTGCTTTAAGAGTTTTTGAGCAAGAAGAAATTAAAACAAAATCTCTAATCAATGAACTAAAAATTGGTGAAAAGAGTAGTAAAATCAGAAATTTTGACCGCAATAAAAATCTTGAAATACTAAAAGCTAATTTTCAAAAATAATGCCCGAGTATATAATTAGTGAAAAGGCATTAGAAGACATTAATAACATTTGGATTTATACGGCAGAAAATTGGTCTGTTGAACAAGCAGATCGATATTATAACTTAATCATTGACGAAATTGAATATATCGTCGATAATTTAGATATGGCTCGTGACTTTGAGAAAATTAGAAAATCATATAGCTACTCAAAAGTAAAATCACATTTAATTTTCTTTAAAAAAGACAAAGCAAATGAAATTGAAGTCGTTAGAATTTTACACGAAAGAATGAATATTGAAAACCGATTAGCGGAATAAATAAAAAAGCCATCTGCTAATCGAGTAGACAGCTCCCCAGCTGCTCGAAGTGTTTAAAAAAAACGTTCTTTAAATGTTGAACTGCTATGCGCGTATATTAGAACTATACGATAAACCTTGCGATGCGAGGTCAGAGACATTTGCGTAGCAGCTAGTTCTAATAACATTCTGTTCTAAAAAGGAAGACTTCAGGAAGCGGGCAAGTTTTGATAACATTCTGTTCTAAAAAGCAATACATCTGGGAGCAAATACTTTTTATGTATCACTATTTCAAGACTACACGAAATAATTTTAATAAAGCTTTCAGGTAATATTCTTGAAAGCTTTTTTATTTAGAGACAATAAATTATTATTTTTACTTACAAAATGCAACATACTAAAAAAGCAAAATAGTAACCCATGGAGAACAAACAATGCCTAAACTGTGAACAAGATGTTTCTGGTAATTATTGTCAGAATTGCGGTCAAAAAAGCAATACACATGCCATAACCTTAAAGCATTTTTTTGCCCACGATATCATACACGGAGTATTCCATTTAGAAAAAGGAATCTTCTTTACTTTAAAAGAAACATTTATAAGACCTGGGCAAGCAGCTTTGGATTACATTAATGGCAAAAGAGTAAACTACTACAATGTTTTTGCACTCACTTTAATGCTAATCGCTTTGAATATTCTAACGGTTCATTATTATCATGACCTGAATCCGCCATCAGTTTCTAAAAATACAAATGAAGGAATACAATTAATGAACTTCTTATCGAATAATGTAAAATTGATTCTATTTGGATTCGTCCCATTACTTGCGATAAATGCTTTTCTGATTTTCAAAAGACTGAAAATCAACCTAGCGGAGCATTTCATCATTGCAGGAATAAATTTGTTGGGAATATTAGTTTTGTGTTTATTTGTCAACTTATTGTCACTTTTGAGAGTATTTGAGGAAATAAAATATTTTTTAGATATTTTAAAAATCATTTATTTTTTCTTGATTGTTTTGTTTCCTTTTTGGGTCTATTTTAATGCGGCCTATAAAAAGTATTCCATGGCAGGGTTTATATGGAGAATAATTGTGTTTTATACACTTCTGTTTTTTGAAATTGTAGTTATAATGTCACTTATTGCAAAAATCGTTACTAATACTACATCCATTAAATTACACTTCAATGCATAAAATTATTTCTGCTACTACAAAGTTTATTGAATTAGTAAGCATTATCCAAAAGACAAAAACTACGAAGTAACGCCTTGGTATGAAGCTTTAATGAATGTTAGAAAATACATGGATACAAAGTATTTTTTTGATTTACTATCTAGAAATCGTTCTTGATAAGAAACATATTTAACGCCAAAAAAATTAAAAACCATTTTGGCTATTTGTAATAAAAATATTATTTATACATTTGATACAATACGCAACTTAATAGTAACAATCTACACAACTATAGGTGTAAAGTCCAAAATTTGTAGTGCATATATACAAATTGGCAGTTACTTAAAAAAATGAAAGAGTAATGATAGCAAAAAAGATGAAATTACTAGTTTTAATAGTCCTATTTTCCTTAAAAATTAATGCACAAGAAAATCAATTTACAAGAAGCTCAATTAAAACTGGAATTGGCGCAGGAGTAAATGAAGGAATCGAAGAAAGTGGATTAGGTTTTATTTATTCAGTAGGTTATCAAAAAAGTTTTGGAAAAAAAGAAAAATTCAGAATTAATCCGAATTTACTATATGGAGGTTTTAATTCAAACGGAATAACTGATACTCGAGAACAATATTTCAGAATTACTTCACTTGGGATGAATGTGAATTATGATTTGATTAAATACAAATCAGTTTCTTTATTAATAACAACAGGAGGATTTTTAAACTATTCAAGAGGTTTATTTGGTACTGGTGGCGAAAATAACATAAGAAATTCAAGATATTTCAACCAGCTCTATTTTGGTGGAACTGCTGGAATTGGAATTAGAATAAACTCACCCGAAAGTAGGTTTTCGTATGAAATAAAGCCGTTAAATTTACAAATTGGTAATAAAGGTTTTGTTCTTGGATACTTAATGTTTGGATTGGACATCAAAATAAAAAAATAGCTAACTTACTTAGCTTATAAAAAAAGTCGTAGCGTTTGAAATGTGGCAAATTTTATAGATCGAAGCAATCAAAAAATAGCTTAATGTAGTTCTAAATTCCGTAGTAAAAATGTAATTAATTAATTTTAACAAAAATGAAAACACGTAACACCATAATATTAATGCTGTTTTTTAATTCGATAGCATTCGCTCAAGTTTCAAATGAAACCCACAAAAAACAGATTCAAAATTTAGTACTCGAATCGTTTGATGAAATCTGGTCCAAATTAGAAGCTAAAAATATTGAGAAATACTATACCAAGGATTTCCTGCTTTTGGAACACGGCGAAGTGTGGAATAACGATACCATTGCAAAGTATTTGAATACAGCCAAACTCAATTTACCCATGCCTAAAAGAGTAAATACTATTGAAATTATAGACATCAAAGTTTCCAACAAAACGGCTTGGGTGGCCTATCACAACTATGCAACCATTTCTGTTGATGATAAAATTATTAGAAAAGCACATTGGCTTGAAAGCGCTACGGCCATTTTAACTGATAAAGGCTGGAAATTTGATATGCTACATTCTACTAGAGTGAAAAATGAGTAACAAAACGCTAATAAATATCGTATCTATAATTAAAGTAAAAAAACTAACAGTGTATAGTTTTATTAAAGATTCAAAGGATTAAAAATATAGCCTATAGAAATTATAGGAATACGCAACAAACAATTTTAGAAATATATTTAAAATTGATTTAGAATTTAAAGAAGCTCGCCGCATCTAGTTAGCTATACCCTTAAACCAGTTGATGAACTATGTCTTAGAGTCATGTTTATTTTAAATACTATGTTCTGGTTTAAAGAAAACTGAAATATCACAAAACCTTTATTGCCAAAAAAATAAAAACTCCAATACAATAATGGAGTTTTTTTATTTTAACGTGGATGGGAATAAAAATAGTTAATAACAATAAATTATTCAGGCTTCTAATGCTCCTTTATTGAGGTATAAAAGTATTGTTTCTAACCACTCTAAAACTTCATCTTGATTTTTAAAATACCTATTTGCCAAAAAACCAATTTCATCAAAAAAAGCATTTTCTTCGATAATTTTCTCCAATTCATTTTTAGTAACCATTACAATTTCCTGTGGATTACTACTAACAAATTCATGAACAACTTGTTCGTCTGTTAATTCATCCAAATCTGCATCAGGAAAATATCCGGTAAGAAACTGTGATAAATTAGTATATTCTTGGCTAAGTGACATAATTTTTAAGATTTAAAGTAAAAAAATAACGAATCCAAATATATAAAATTTTGATTCGTTATTTATTGAAGAGATACGCTTGAAATTTAGTTAGGATAAGAAGTCAAAACATAATAACCGTTTGGCGCAGTAGATTTTTTTTCTAATACTACGATAATTCTTTTTGAAGCTACTGGTGATGATGCCCCACGTTTTAAAACAACCCCAACATTAACTGAATTAGTATAATTTATCGTATATCTGCTTGTGCTATTCGAAGACCAATTTGTTAAAGCTGTTTTATTTGCATTGATGCCATTAAGTATTGCTTGCTCAGCGCTTGTAACTGTACTGTATGTACTTGCAGCACTTATAGAACTAGTATTCAATCGGTTTTGAAGATAAGCTGTTGTTTTTCCAACATGTCGTTCAAGTGTATGACCCCCTAAATTTTCTTGTTGTGTTAAAAAATCACCTACTCTTTGAGTACTTGAAGCCTTAGATTTCTCTTTTACGTCAACAGATTGTGTTGCATTTTGATTAAAGTCAACGTCATCATTTTGACAAGAATAAAAAGAGATAGCAGTTAAAAAAACAGCTATAAAAAGTTTAATAGAACGGTTTGATTTAAAAATTTTCATGAATTAGATTTTAAATTATTGTAAATTAATTAGTTAATACATTTCAAAAATAATTTTTTCAATCAATCTGTCTTCTTTTTATGGTTTAACTTTATATTAATTAAAAGTTAGGATATTGTATTGTGTTTTTGAAGTATTATAATTTTTAAACTTTTTTTTATTAAAAATATAGAGGATTTCTTTATTATAGCTTTAAAAAAATTTCCATGATTTCAACGAATAAGATAATATTACTTGCAATATTTTACTAATTATTATAAACCTCAAACGGCAAGAAATGCGGTAAGTACATGTTAGGCTCATTTACAATTAGCGCCCACAAATTTTATAGAAAACACAATAAAAATGCAACTTTCTTTCATTTGGATTAAACATGAACAATAAAACTCCGTTTAAGTCCACAAAGTCAGACAGTCAGTACTTTTAATAAATAGTAGGCACTTTTCGTAATTTACAAGACCGAAATTAAGAGGATGTAACGTCCTTTTTTTATGGAGTTTTTCAAATTGCTTTCCTCCTACCATCCATCTCTTTTATAAAACTGGTCAATGAACGAGACCCGAACTAAAAAAGTCTTCTCTCTTTCTGTTTTTTAAAATCTCAAAAAAATAAATCTAACCTGTAACGAAATAGGTTTTTAAACTACTAAATAAAGAACTAAACTCTAATAAACTATGAACTTAAAATCTTCATTATACTGTGGCTTGTTGTTGGTAGCAAGCACGGTATCATTCGCACAAGATGCTCTCTGGTTGCGCCATCCCGCGCTCTCTCCTGATGGTAAGAACATTGCTTTTGGCTACAAAGGCGATATTTATGTAGTTAATGCCCAAGGTGGCACTGCAGTTCCTATTACCATTCATGAAGGACATGACATGATGCCTGTTTGGAGCAAAGACGGAAAGCAAATTGCTTTTGCTAGTGACCGTTATGGTAATTTTGATGTGTTTACGCTACCCGTAACTGGAGGAACTCCTACCCGACTAACCTTTAACTCAGCGGCTGATTATCCGTATGATTTTTCACCTGATAGTAAAAATGTGTTATTTGGTTCTAGCCGTCAAACAAGCAGTAATAACATCCATTTTTACTCGCCGCGTTTGTTCCAAAACTTATACACAGTTGCAGCAACTGGCGGAAAACCGGTGTTGGTTACTGAAGGCGGAATAGAATATGCGCGCTACAATGCAGCAGGAAATCAAATTGTTTTTCAAGACCGCAAAGGCTACGAAGATGCCTTACGTAAACACCACACCAGCAGTGTAACGCGTGATATTTGGGTATTTGATATCAACAAAAAAACTTACACGCAGCTAAGCACTTACGAAGGTGAGGACCGCGAGCCAGTGTACAGCAATGACAATCAACAGATATTCTTTTTGAGCGAAGCCGATGGCAGCAATCAAAATATTTTCAAGCAAAACCTTGGCGCTAAAACAGCAACGGCCATAACTACTTTCAAAAACAATCCGGTACGTCATTTAAGTGTGGCACAAGACAATACTTTGTGCTTTTCGCAAGACGGTGAAATTTATACTTTGAAGGAAGGTCAAAGTCCACAAAAAGTAAAAATTACGATTCAAAATGATGGTAAAGGCAATGTGGAGAAAAACGTGCCGATTGCAGGTTCTATTTCAGAGTTTGTGCCAAGTCCAAACGGAAAAGAAATTGCAATTGTTTCTAGAGGCGAAATTTTTGTGACCAATGCTGATGGTGGAAGTACCAAAAGAATTACCAACACACCAGAACAAGAGCGCCATGTGCAATGGTCTCCTGACAGTAAAACCCTTATTTACGCCTCAGAGCGTGGTGACAGTTGGGATTTATTTACGGCAAAAGTAGAACGAAAAGAAGAAGCTTATTTTTACGCTGCTACTTTAATCAAGGAAGAAAAATTAATTGCTTCTGATAAAGAAGAGTTCTTACCTAAATTTAGTCCTGACGGAAAAGAAATCGCTTTTATTGAAGAGCGCAATATTGTTCGTGTGTATAATTTAGCCAGCAAAACTTCAAGAACCATTTTGCCGGAAGGTAGAAACCACAGTTATTCTGATGGCGATTTTGGTTTCAACTGGAGCGATGATAGCAAATGGCTTTTTGTAGATGATAGCATGGGCAATTTTAATGCCACACATACCGCAATGATCAAAGCCGACGGCTCTGAAACTAAATACCCAATTATGAGTGGTTTTGGCGAAGATGCGGCCAAACAACAAATGAAAGGCAAAGCGCTTGCGTGGTTGAGCAGCAAAGAAGGTCGCAAATCATTGGCAAACCAAGGCAGCAGAGAACTTGATGTATACGCCGTATTTTTCGATAAAAAAGACTTTGAAAATTTCAAATTGTCCAAAGAAGAAGCGGCTCTTGCAAAAGAAATAAAAGACAAAGAGAAAGAAGCCGAAGACAAAAAAACAGCTGCTAGCACTGATAAAAACAAAAAAGACACTCCTAAAAAAGAGGAAGTTGTGGTTTGGAATCCGGATTTGACTGATCTTGAAACTAGAAAAGTTCGTGTAACCATCAACAGCTCATCTATCGCTGATTTTGTGTTTAATGACGAAGGAAGTAAATTATTCTATTTGGCTTCTTTTGAAAAAGGATTCGACCTTTGGGTAACCGATACCAAAACCAAAGAAACTAAGATTTTAGCTAAACTAGGATCATCTCCAAGTACTTTATTTTTAAGCAAGGACAACAAAACATTATTTGTACGAAACGAAGGAGGCTTATCGAAAATTGATACGGAAGGCGGGAAAATTACGGGAATACCTGTATCTGCAGAGATGGTTTTAAATACAGAGCAAGAACGCAACTACATTTTCAACCACATGTGGAGACAAACCGCCAAGAAATTTTACGACCCAAAATTACATGGGGTAGATTGGAAAATGTACAAAGATACCTATGCTAAATTTTTACCACACATCAATAACAACTATGATTTCCAAGAATTATTGAGTGAAATTTTAGGAGAACTTAACGCCTCACATACAGGAGGACGCTACAGCGCTAATTTCCCTAATATGGATGTAACGGCTTGTTTGGGTTTACTTTACGATGATAAAAATGCAGCTGATGGTCTAAAGGTAACTGAGGTTATCGTAGGTGGACCTTTTGACAAAACGGTATCAAAGCTAAAAGCAGGTGCCACTATCAACAAAATTGACAACGAACCAATTACTGCAACAACAGATTGGGCTAAGTTTTTGAACAGAAGAACAGGTAAACTAATCCTAATTTCAGGTGTAGATGCTAATGGTGTTGCGTTTCAAGAAAGTGTAAAACCAATTTCATTTGGCGAAGAATCAGGTTTAATGTACAACCGTTGGATTCGCAAAATGAATCAAATTACTGAAAAATTGAGTAATGGAAAAGTGGGTTACGTACACGTACAAGGTATGAATGACGGCAGTTTTAGAGAAGTATTTGACCAAGTGATGGGTAAAAATTTCGAAAAAGAAGCTTTGATTGTTGACACTCGTTTTAATGGTGGTGGCTGGTTACACGATGATTTGAATACGTTATTGAGTGGCAAACGCTACCTTGAATTTGCACCACAAGGCAACCGCTTGAAAGATGCGGAACCATTAGGAAGATGGACCAAACCAAGCTGCGTATTAATGGGCGAAGGCAATTATTCAGATGCTTTTATTTTCCCATACGTGTACAAACAAAATGGAATCGGGAAATTAATTGGAATGGGAGTACCAGGAACAGGAACGGCTGTGTGGTGGGAAACCCAAATTGATCCTTCTTTAGTTTTTGGAATTCCAATGGTAGCTACTATCGGAAAAGAAAACAGACCTACTGAAAACTTACAAGTCAATCCAGATATTCCAGTTGCATTGAAATACGAAGATTATTTGAACGGACAAGACAAGCAATTAGAAAGAGCTGTAGAAGAAATGCTGAAAACTATTAAATAATTATTCTATTCTTAAAAGATTAATTTTCATCAAAAAAAGAGGTAGCCCAAAAAACTACCTCTTTTTTTATCAATAATTATTACTGAAATTAACATTGAATGATAGCAAAATATATTGGCATCCCAAAGGTAATATTAAAAGGAAATGTTACCGCTAGCGCCATAGGCAAAAAGATTCCAGGATTTGCTTTTGGCACTGCTATTTTCATTGCGGCAGGTACGGCAATATAGGATGCACTTGCAGCTAGTACAGCAAATATAAAGCGGTCACCAATATCTGGAGTTACAAACTGACTCACATAAGCTACTACAGTCCCATTGATCAATGGAAACACAACTGCAAATTGAATACTAAACCAGCCACTCTTAAAAAAGTCCCCTAGTTTGCGACCACTTACAATTCCCATATCAAGCAGAAACAAGGCTAAAAATCCTTTGAAAATATCGGTGGTGAAGGGTTTAATACCTAAAGCTTGTTGCTCACTCGCCAAAAAACCGATGAACAAACTCCCTAAAATTAACAACACACTTCCGTTTGTGAAAGAATGGGTAATAATTGTTGACATCTTAGTTTTTAAAACTTTCTCGGTACTAAACAATCTAATTAAGATGACACCAACAATAATAGCCGGAGCTTCCATCAATGCCATCACAGCAACCATATGACCACTAAAGGTGTAATTTTGTAATTCTAAAAAGGAAACCGCGGTTACAAATGTTACTGCACTTACAGATCCATAAGTAGCAGCAATAGCTCCCGCATTCTCAATGCTGTATTTTTTCTTTAAAATAAAAAAAGAATACAAGGGTATGATTAAAGCAATTGAGACCCCAAAAAATATGGACCATATAATATCAATAGTAAAATGACTGTGAGCTAGCTCTTGACCGCCTTTAAAACCAATTGCAAATAATAGGTATAAAGAAATAAACTTGGAACTTCCCTCAGGTATTTGCAAATCACTTTTGACTATAACAGCAATAATTCCTAAAACAAAAAAGAGTAATGCCGGATTTGTTAAATTATCAATTAATAAATTTAAATTCATGAGTTAGTTTTTTGACAATTGCATGAATGTCATACAATTCAATTGATATAATTGTTTGTTAGTGTTATAAAAATTACTTTTTGGTAGCACGTTGTAATCTGTCATTAATGGATTTCCCAAGTCCGCTATCTGGGAAACGCTCTGCTAGAATAACATCTAGATTTTTTTCATCCAATCTATGCAGTGCAGCATATAATCCTGAAGCGGCCTCTAACATTGAACCCGAAATTGACAAAACTTCTTGGGCACAAATTGATGGATCTTGTATCTCTTGCTTAAAAGTCAAGACTCCCACTCTTTGATTTGCAAATTTGGCTACATCTGCACTTATCGTATCTGTAAGGTACGTGGTAGTATTAGGTGCGTAATGACGTGACAACATTCCTGGCGCAGGTGGTGCTTTTTCGTCATGCGCTATTGTTTTAAGTGGACCAATGATAGCTTCTAAGTCCTCTATTACTAGTGATCCCAAACGATACAGAATGGGTTCACCATCTTCAAACCCTATAATTGTAGATTCAATTCCTCTTTCACAACTACCACCGTCTAAAATCATAGGTAATTTATTTTCAAAATAATGCGCAACATGAACCGCTTGAGTAGGACTTATAGATCCAAAAGGATTCGCGCTGGGTGCAGCCAATGGAAAATCCAGTTGCTCTAAAAGTGATAAAGTAATCTTATGATTAGGAACCCTTACCGCTACTGTATCTTTGCCGGCAGTAACCGAATCTGGAACATTAAGTTGCTTTTTTAAAACCATAGTTAGTGGTCCAGGCCAAAAAGCATTTGCAAGTAGCATTGCTTTTTCGGGAATTTCTCTAGCTATAGATGGTAAACTTTCAATAGATTTTATATGAACAATAAGCGGATTGAAAGAAGGTCTTTCTTTTATACTGAAAATAGATGCTATTGCTTTTGTACTAAAAATATTTCCTGCTAATCCGTACACCGTTTCAGTAGGAATGGCTATTACTTCATCTTGATTTAATAAAGAAACAGCTCTTTGAATGGAATTGTTTATTATACTCATTATTTAGGGGTTACAGTAATCACAAAAAGTAGGTTCTTCGGTCATTTTTTGATACGGAAAATTGATTTCGTGCGTGTATTGGCATTTTTTGCAACAATATGTATGGCTCAAAGTAGACTGAGTAGGATTTGCACACCAAGAACATGGCAAACCGGGATTAGCACTAGTCACTACAAAACCTGGAGTCATGCAATCAGGACATATAGATTGTATGGATTGCAACAGTTTTTGGGTGGCAACCTCAATAACTTTCATCCGTGTGGTATTATAATGGGCACGCATATCTGTTTCGGCGTATACCGTACCATACACCTCCATGATATAGTTGTAATATTTTTTTAAATCGTCTTCACTTGATATACCTTTAATGACTGCTTTATCATTAGTGGCACTACTTCGCAAAATAATTCCATGCGACGGGAAATGAACTTTATGAGCAAATGCAGTCAATGCCTCATAACTTGTAACGGTCTCACCATAAAAATTAGTATCTAAACTAAGTTCTCTAACAATGATTTCTAGGTCATTTTTTTTATCGATAAAAACGAGGAATTCTTCATCTGCTTGCGCAAAAAACAACGAAGGATGAGGACCAAAAGAGCCTTCGCTAGCAAGCCCTAAATCACAATCAAAAGCTTCCATCGCGGCAAGACATTTTTTTCTAATAGTTGCCAAGGCCGATTCCTTACGCTGAATTTCTCCTGAAAAAGTACCAAAAACATCCGTATCAAAATTAGAAGGCACAAAACAAGAAACGGCTAATCCATTTTCAAGAATGGGTGCAATGACCCTTTCCTTGTGGTGTTTTGTTGCAATTAGTAACGTTCTGCCATTAAACATCCGCCTCTTGTTTGAGTCTAGGTTGCATTTCAATTTGAATTACACCGTTTACACATAATTCCATATTTTTTGCATCGGCTTCTTTAATCAGTTCTTTGATATAATCAGAAGCTTCTTCTAATGTTTCTTTCCTTCTTTTAGAATGCAAATGATCTTGGTTAAACCTAATTTCATTACTAAATTGTTCCAAATTGTGGTAATTGATTTTACTATTAATCAACGAGAACAATACTTTTCCGGCTTCTGTTGGCTCAAATTGACCTTCCACTAATTTAAATTGATACTCTTTTTTCATGATTATTTTAAATTATTTTGTTTTGATAAAATGTACACGCTGTACACGATTCCTAAACCTAAAATCAATGTAAAAAGTAAATTTTGAGGTGCTACTAGGTTCAACCCAAAACCAGTCAATAACCAGAGCGCTGCAACAAGTAGACTTCCGTTAATTTTAAATTTAGATCTCATTCTGTCCAATACTTTTATTGATGCAAATGTATTAGGGTTATATTATAAATTTTTATTTATATTTATAATGATACCTATAAGATATTTTAATGTGTTTTATAAAAAACATTCTTAAAAAACATAAAGAATTGATAATCTGACAATAAAAATAAAAATAAGGCAGAAACAAAAGGATAGAAATTCAGAATAGGAATTTTAAAACCTATAAATTTTGAAGAAAAAAGGTGCGGAAATTTAGTAAAAAGACAAAAAAAGCTACGTAAATTGAAAATTTTATCTTTACAATTTATTTTGGAAGGTCAATTTCTTACTAAATAAAGAACAACATCAGCTATTAAAAGCGTTTAAATATGCAATTGCATCAAACTGAATAGAGCAAATTTCCTCGTTATCAGTAACCCGATTGGTCTCATAAAAGGACAAAATCCCTTTTTGTTTTAAAATCAAAATTTGCTGTTTTGCTTTTTTTCTAAATTGGAATAATTCATTTTCTATGGTAATCAGTTTTTCTTTCGAAATTTTTAAAGTACCATTTGCATGATTGGTCAAATTATAAATATTTGACAGTTCCATTTCCTCCACTTGATGGATTAAAACTTTTAAATGGAAGGGATTTTCAACTAGTGGAAGTATGATTTTAATGGATCGAATCATTCGTTTAATAACAGTGGGATCCTCTTTACCCCATTGGAAAATTTGATCGTAACAAAAATCAATAAACTCCTCAAAGTTAAATTCATTTACTTGTATGTGCTCGGATTTTAGTGATTTAGCATCAGTTGATGGAAATTCTTTAATAGCTAATTCTTTGGCAATTTCACCTATCTGGTCGATGCAATTGAGGCAGGTTGTGGGATCATTTACGGCTGGCGAAATGGCTTTTATAGCAATATCAACGAGTTTACGAACACCAAAATTAATATCCTGAGTATGGCTTCTAAATTGTTCTACCTGAAAAGCATCTTTTACAATGGCGCCAACTTGTTTTTGTAATTCTTGAACTTGTACAGAAGTCAGATCTTGGTCAAAAACCAATGTCAACAAGGTAGTGGTTCCCTTCATAATAAACTCTCCAACAATGGGTTTTTGGTACGCATTTTCAAAACAAAAACCTACTTCCGAATGCAATAGATACGCTGTAACTTTTTTGAGTTTAACATAATTAACGCTATCTAAATACCCCGAATCAAATGGACTCACAACAGATACTTTGAATTTGTCTGGATGAATTTCTGACCTTTTATAGGATATATTTTTACCCAATTTCCAGTTTTCTTGATATAGAACATTGATTTCCTCAATCATGTCTACTTTGATTCTATTGGTAATACTTGAGACATTCATATTGATACTCAAATAGGTAATCATGTTAGGGTAAGACCAAGACAAACCATAAAAAGCCAATAAAGTCCCTACAGAAAGTGTTCCTAAAAATGGAGTATTCGGGCAAAAAACAGAAGCAAATTGCGGTAAAATACACAGTGAAATGGTTCCCACAAAAAGACCAATGAATTTTTGCATTTTAAAATCATTAATTAAAAAATGTCTTAAAATACGTGGCGAAAACTGCGATGAAGCCAGTTGCATGACTACAAAAATGACCGAAAATGTAGTGAGCGATATACCTATTAGAATCGAAATCAACACATTCGTCACAGAGATTAGCCTAGTGTAAGTATCTAAAATATCAATATTAAAAATAGTCCCAAAATCTACTGAATATTCTAAAATCATTACAGCCGAACCTATAACTACTGCATATAAAACTGCTAGAAAAGTCCCAAGATCTTTTAGTTGATGAATCAATATGTTTTTTAACTTATATTTCAATGTTTGTGGCATATCTTTTTATTAAGAAAGTAAATTTAATATAAATGATGATATAAATCCTGATGGCTGGTAATTTTAGTAATTTTGTCAAAAGAATAAATGCTAAAATAAAAGCATGAGTTTTTTTTAAGAATCCATATTTGCATTTTTAAACCACTTTCAAACAGTAAGCTCAAATGATTTTACAAATAGAAACTCCTGCACTCCTTTTTGGTGCAACATCATTAATATTACTAGCGTACACAAATCGGTTCTTGACCATTGCAACTATTGTTCGCGGACTAAAGAAAACATATAAAGAAAAAGAAAACAACTTGATTTTACTGGAAATAAAAAATCTCAACTTGCGCCTTACCTTAATTAGAAACATGCAAATGGCTGGTGTTTTAAGTCTTTTTTTGAGTGTATTTGCTATGTTGCTTTTGTTTTTACAACAACAAACAGCTGGAATCTACCTTTTTGGACTTAGCTTGCTAGGGTTACTGGTATCCTTAGCATTATCATTTTGGGAAATCAGTATTTCTGTGAATGCTTTGCGCCTGCATTTAAGTGATTTGGTTCAAAAAGAAACTCCATAAAAAAAGCTGTAAAACTAGATTAAACGCCAAAATTTTGGATAAATTTATAATTAATTTTATCTATTGATAGCACAGTTTGCAAAACTGTGCTATCAGCTACATGTTTTACTTATCCGAGCGATCGGGGGGTATTCTACAATCACAAGTGATTCAGAGTTGAAAATTTATTATAACTAAAATAGATGAAGGAAAAAGTAAAATGCAAGTAAGAAACAAACTCGTGCATCTTCTTTGCGCATATATTAAGGAAAACAGAGCTTTTGAAAAAAGACAAATAGCTTAAAATTAATCAAATAAATTTTTCTTTTGAAAGGAAAAAAGTAATGTAAACTTTTCCCCTTTCGTAAGACTTATTGTTTGTTTCAAACACAAAGTTATTGAATTATTTAAAAAAAATAAATCAAAATTTTATGAATTATTATTTTCTAAAGATATAGTAATCTGGGGGATTGTTTTTATCATCAAAACACTTTGCAGAGCTGGGCGGGAGTTTAAAGATTTCTTTGCTAAAAATGTAGCAATGTTAAAAACATAAAAAAACCGAGCAATTGCTCGGTTTTTTCATTGACTTGTTTTGTCTGATCTCGTTCATTGCCTATTGGAAAGGGTGCTAAGTCGGAGACATTCGCACAGCACGCACAACTTTTAATAACCTTTTCGTTTTAGAGAAGACTGCGAACAGCTGGAATGCAATTCCGCGCTATCTAACCGAAGAAATTTATGCCATATCCGAGCGATCGGGTTTAATATCTTACATATTTTATTTTAACTTTTGATAATGATTTTTCATTCTTCTCTTGTTCGGCTTCAATTGGATACCTTATTTTGCATACGTTAGGAATATTATAATTAGTACCATCACTAAATATTCTTTTGTATTTAAACATTACAGTATCAATATCTTTAGTTTGAAAATAACCGTCACCAGAAAGTATTAAAACTTTTCCTTGATCAAATTTTAAATACCCAGCGAAACCATCGTTTATACCTGAATATTCTGACCATATTTTACCTGTTTCTTTTCCGTTTTTCATGTAATAAAACTCACTTTTCCCATTAGTGTCAATTCTTTTAATAGTTACATTATCATAAGTATAGTAAACTTCATCATTTATAATACTACAAGAATTTAAAAATAATAAAACAAAAAATATTATATATATACGCATAACTTAAATTATTTGTTTTTTATGTGTTTTTTTCCGATATCTATTGAACGTTGCGAGAGTTTATCCTCTCCATATTTACCGATCAAATAACCAACTACAAGACCAATAGGATGGGAAAAAGTTGCACGGGTGATAGCAGCTGTTAGAACTACAGTTAATGGCTTACTATTCCCTGTCATATTATAAGCTCCATACCCGAATTGCACTATTGGATCTATACCTGACATTTGAGCAATTGCACCAGCAGCAAAATTACCAGCGTCTCTAGGTGATGCGTATTTACCAAACAATAGCGATCCATTATCTACTTTGCTTTTAAGATCCCAAACTCCGTTGGTTCCTGCTTTAGAAATATATTCACTTAAACTTGGATCTGAGTTAATTATTCCTTCAACTTTGTCTGTTAATGTTCTTGAACCAAAATCTATTTTAATATTAGCAGCTTCAACTTTGCCAGTATCATTATAAAGATTTTGATCTGCAAAACTTAAGGAGTGAAGGGATTCTCCCATTTTTTTTCCGCCTGCATCTGTATTCTCAGTAGTATACTTTTTTTCTAATTCTACTTGAGTTTGGCTTGTATTTCCTTCATGTTTATAAACCCCGTTATCTCCATCATCATAAACAGCAACTACATTACCATCTTCATCTGTATGAGTTGAATTAACACTTCTACCATCTGGGTCAACAAAAAGTACAGGATTATTTAAAGTATAATTATATAGTGACCAACTACTATATTGTTCCGCTAACGGGTCAATATTCATCCAGCGACCAAGTGCAGGGTCATAATTACGTGCTCCATAGTCATACATATTAAGCCCCAGCTCATCTTGACGCTCTTGTCCTTGGAACTTATACTTTAACGCATCATTCGTAGAAACAATTACAGGCACACTGTAACTACTGTGTTTCAATCCAAAAGGATAATAATTATTTTCCTCTTGTATGGTTAAGGTTTTGTCATAGCTTACACGCACATTACCAAGGTGATCTTTGTACTGATACACATATTTATAAGAACTTCCAACGGGTTCTACATAGCCTTCGGCAGTCGGGAAAAACTTAAATGCGGCGTTACTGTATTGGTATCCTCCTAAATAGTCCGTAGTTATGGTGGTTTTTCCAGGCTCCACTACTACTTTCTGTACTTTTTGTCCCGTTGCATTGTAAATGTAACTAATATTTCCAGCTCTGCCAAATGTAATTTGGGTAGGCAAATTCAAGTGGTTGTAGGTTATGGCTGTGATGTTTTTGTTGTTGTCCTTGGTCATATTACCATTGGCATCATAATCATAATCATCTACAGTATTAGTAGCACTGTCTTTGAACTCGTCCCTAAAATTAGCATTGTTCGCTTTGGTATCCGTAACTTTCATTAATTGATTTCTTGCTGTAGTCTTGTAAGCATAGATAAGATCATTAATCAAAACAGTGAACAAAATCCCCAGTAATTGGAAGATACGAGCGTGATGAGATGAAGCCCTCTATTGATACCGCTAATAAATTGGCGGAGTTTCTCGAAGTTTCTTTGGATTATTTAACAGGCAATACAGATGTATTATTAGATACCAACACCCTAAACCGTATTTTAGAAGTGCAACAGTTTCCCGAGGATGTAAAAGAAAAACTTTTCTACTTTATCGATATGAGGGTGAGAGATTATAAAGCTAAAAAAGCGTATTCATAAAAAAACCGAGCAATTTGCTCGGTTTTTTTATTGACTTGTTTTGTCTGCCCAACTTTGTGGGCACGAGCCAGAGGCATCGCGCTAGCCATTGAACTTATTTCTGCTCGCGCCAGCTGGGGGGTTATTATCATATTAATCCTTTATTTTCAAAGAAAGCTAACATATCTTTTTTAAATGTTTCCTTATCAAAATTTTTAAATTTTTTCGGAATGGCATCTAAATTTGATAAAGATTTAATTATCATAATTGCTAGTATTTTTCTGCTTACTTCATCGGATTCGTTTATAAAATTGTCGTATTCTTCATTGTCTAATTTTACAGAATAATGAAAGTGCTTATTTAATTCTATTGACTCTCCTGTGTATTTATTTTTTATAATCTTAAAATCCACATATTTTGGCGGATACATCTTAAATAAATGTTCAAAACCTTCAGAAACATATGTAAAGGTTAATCCAATTAATAGTTCTTCAATATCTGATCCATAATTTTTAGAAGAAAAATAAACTTCTAATGAATCAATTAACGAATTAATTAAATCCATTTTGTGTTCTGCTCCACTATCAATTCTTAAAGAAATTCTAACTTTCATAATTTATATTTTTATCTAAATATTTTATTCCCCGGAGGTAGCTCACCATGTTTTAGAAAATAATTATATAGTTTTGATTTTTCCGCTATCTTTATTTGCATTTGTGTACCAGTAAATTGTATTATTTCTTGGACTCCTGGCGTTCCAATGCTAGCTTTATATTCATCTGTATACCTACTTGCCGATGTAGTTTCCCCATATTTCCAAACATCACCTGTATTTAAATGCATGGTACTAGTTGGTTTGCTTGAACCTAAAGTCATTACAGGATAATCTCCAGCACCTCTTGCTACCAAGGCATATTGATAACCAGGTTTTGACATATCTTTTTCCATTATTTTGCCAATCTCGTATGCAGCTTTCAAAGTTACAGCCATTGCAAATGCGGATGTTACTTCTATTCCAGCAGCTGCATCACTTGCGGGATTCCCTCCACCGGAAACAACAGTTACAGCCGCCAAAGATAAACCAGCTTCCATTGTTTCTCCTGATTTATCACGATTAGCAGCAATCGCTGCATCTGCAACATCTGGTGAAATATTGATATTTCCATTACTCTTGAAAAAACCATGATCTCCCAATTCAACATTGGTTCCTATTGAAGATGTGTAAGTAGTTCCTACTGCCTTATAAGTTGCCCCATTGCCATATAATGCAGTGGCAGATTTTTGATCCGTAACTCGACTGTCATAAAGCATTTGACCACTTTGTGTTCTAACCCAATCATCTGCCTGCATTCCATCAGGGTCAACAAAATAAATTGGATTATTATAAGCATAATTGTAAGGTGTCCATCTTCTTGAATTTTCCGCCAACGGGTCAATATTCATCCAACGTCCTAATGCGGGGTCGTAATTACGTGCTCCATAGTCGTACATATTAAGCCCCAGCTCGTCCTGCAACTCCTTACCGTTGTACTTATACTTTAACGCATCATTCGTAGAAACAATTACAGGCACACTGTAACTACTGTGCTTAAATCCAAAAGGATAATAATTATTTTCCTCTTTTATGGTTAAGGTTTTGTCATAGCTTACACGCACATTACCAAGGTGGTCTTTGTACTGATACACATATTTGTAAGAACTTCCAACGGGTTCTACATAGCCTTCGGCAGTTGGGAAAAACTTGAATGCGGCGTTACTGTATTGGTATCCTCCTAAATAGTCTGTAGTTATGGTTGTTTTGCCAGGTTCCACTACTACTTTCTGTACTTTTTGTCCCGTTGCATTGTAAATGTAACTAATATTTCCAGCTCTGCCAAATGTAATTTGGGTAGGCAAATTCAAGTGGTTGTAGGTTATGGCTGTGATGTTTTTGTTGTTATCTTTGGTCATATTACCATTGGCATCATAGGCATAATCATCTACAGTATTAGTAGCGCTGTCTTTGAACTCGTCTCTAAAACTAGCATTGTTCGCTTTGGTATCCGTAACTTTCATCAATTAATTTCTTGCTGTAGTCTTGTAAGCATAGATAAGATCATTAATCAAAACAGTGAACAAAATCCCCAGTAATTGGAAGATACGAGCGTGATGAGATGAAGCCCTCTATTGATACCGCTAATAAATTGGCGGAGTTTCTCGAAGTTTCTTTGGATTATTTAACAGGCAATACAGATGTATTATTAGATACCAACACCCTAAACCGTATTTTAGAAGTGCAACAGTTTCCCGAGGATGTAAAAGAAAAACTTTTCTACTTTATCGATATGAGGGTGAGAGATTATAAAGCTAAAAAAGCGTATTCATAAAAAAACCGAGCAATTGCTCGGTTTTTTTATCTGCTCAACTTTATGGGCACGAGCCAAAGGCATCGCGCTAGCCGTTGAACTTATTTCTGCACGCGCCAGCAGGGGAGTTCATTTCCGCTCGCGCCAGCGGGGGGAGACAACCCGAAGGTTGCCTTTGTTCAACTACTATACCACTTTAAAATTCTGACAATTAACTATTTTATTTAAAAAATATTCATCAATAGATTTGATACATCACCCTAATTTCTACTATTTAAGTCTATTTCCTTAAAGTCTAATTCAGAATCATTTTTATGCCATTTAACCTTAAGTTTAGATTTATCTATATAAATTGTATCAATAGATAAACTTGGAGGTATCTTAGTTTTATCAAATTTATCATAGACTTTTCTAATTTTTGAGGAGTTATTCAAATCTATAATTAATAATAAGACTCCATCTTCATCTCCTTTGGCAATCAAATATCCCGTTTTTTCATCTTTAATTAACGGATACATTGCCATAAATTCATGTTTGTTTTTTTCAATGGGCATTATCAAGGAAAAGTTACATGCAGATCCACAACCATCGGAAAATACAAAGTTATTTTTCGACTTAATTAAATCTTTATCGATTAAATCTAAATGTAAAGTATCCTTGCTCACATTTTCGAATTGGTTGACAACACCCCATCTAAAAATCCCATATCCATCTGAATTACCATCAAATTTTAAAATTGTGTCATTTTTAAAAAAAAGAGTATCACTCAATGCTTTATTTGTCACATAATCACTGTGTTCGAGTCCCTGCTTTTTAGAATTAACATCTTTCTTGCATTGACAAGCTGAGAACAGAATAATGAACAAAGTAATTGCTATAAAATTTCTCATAATTAGAATTTATAAAATTTAAAATCTTTTGTACTATTACCCGGTACAGTTACTTCATTAAGAACCTTAGTCCAACTTGGAGCCTTAATAATAGGAGAAAAAAAGTATAATGCACCATCAGCAGTATTAGTGTTTTGAAGTGTTGCTTTTATAGCTGCTCCCATACTATCTGAAAAAGATTTCGTTTCAATTTTATTCCTACCTGCCCCTCCAGAACCATCACCTCCTGTAACAGATAAAGGATCTGTATATCTCGGTTTATTCAATGATTCAAATTGTCCTTTTTGTTCCATTACTTCTTTTGGAGTATCAACCTTAGAAAACTGAGCTGCATAGCTGTTACTTTTAGAAGGTTTAGTATTATCCTCAGCTCTATTAAGAATCACTTCGGCTACAGCTACTTTTGATGCATTACTCTGTCCACCTGCTTCAGCATAAACACCTCTAGCTGTGTGCCCAATATCACTATCCAAAGAAATCTCGTCATATACCGGAGTCGTAAAAGGATTGGATTTAGTTGCTTTTGTCGATGCTGTAGTTTCTACAAAAAACTTATCAGGCCGATCATTCACAACTCTTTTTTGCAATTCACCTTGCTGATTATAATAAAAATTATCAAGTGGTGCCATCCCATCTGGATCTATAAATCGTATTGGATTGTTAAAAGCATAATTATAAGGACTAAATCTTCTCATTTTCTCCGCCAGCGGGTCAATGTTCATCCAACGTCCTAGTGCTGGGTCGTAATTTCTAGCTCCATAGTCATACATATTAAGCCCGTACTCATCTTGCAACTCCTTGCCGTTATACTTATACTTTAACGCACTATTAGTAGAAGATATTGTATTAGCATAGCCTGCGTGCTTCAATCCAAAAGGATAATAATTATTTTCCTCTTGTATGGCTAAGGTTTTGTCATAGCTTACACGCACATTACCAAGGTGATCTTTGTACTGATACACATATTTATAAGAACTTCCAACGGGTTCTACATAGCCTTCAGCAGTTGGAAGAAACTCTAAATTAGTCACAGCGATAGTTTTGCTAGTCGGTGAAGTTGAAAATGTTCTTTTGTATTGAAAACCATTTAGGTAATAAGTATCTATAGTTGTTCTAGTTTGAGATTTTGAATCATACGTGCGTACTATTTTTTGCAATTTTTTCCCAATTGCATCGTATATGTAACTAATACTTGGGGCATCTTTTGTACTAAATGTAATTTTAGTAGGTAAATTCAGGTGGTTGTAAGTTATATCTGTAATGTTTTTATTATTATCCATTATCATATTCCCGTTGGAATCATAGGCATAGTCATCTACAGTATTAGTAGCACTGTCTTTGAACTCGTCTCTAAAACTACCATCATTCGGTCTGGCATCTACAACTTTCATCAATTGATTACTTGCTGCGTTCTTATACGCATAGGTAAGTTCATCAATTATAACAGGAGTTGTGTCATTTAAACTTCCAAAACGAATTAATGTCTTTATGTTACCATTGGCATCATACGTCAGCTTTTCGTCATAAGCATTCGACACCACAGTTCCTTTTTTGTACAAGGCGTCGTTCAAACGGTTTAAGGCGTCGTACTTATAACCGTAGGTTCTCACCACATTATCAGTACTTGAAGTCCATTGGGTTTCGGCTATGTTTCCGTTGTAGAGCGCTCTTACTCCTGCAATACCACTTGACACGGTGTTGTAATTAATCTTAAAGGCAAATAAATCTTTGGGATCATTCACTTGTTGCAAAGCCGCCACCTTGTTGATCTCCGTTAACCAGCCACGAATGTTGTAACTATAGTCTATTTTTTGGGTATTAGCCCCTACTTTCTTTGCTTTGAGTTGTCCTAATTCATCATAATCATTTTCTACCAGCAATTCAGGAGTAGCGGTCCCAATTTGGTGGGTTTGGCTCAACAACCTGCCTTGTGGCGAGTAGGTAAAAACTTCTTTGGTCTTTAACTCACCGTCACCAGAGAGGCGCTTGTGGTATGTTATGGTATATTCTGGTTTACCCGTAAAATCAAGCTTGCTATCAGTATACGTATAGCCTCCCAAAAAGTTTTTAGTGTAGGTTCTTATCGGTCTGCCCTTTACATCATATAAAGAGTAAGCCAGCTCATTAGCATAGTCTGTACTAGCTTGCAGTACACGTGTATAAGACCCCGTTGACAAGCCTTTTGGTTGTACTGTACTATTATAAAAAACGGGTTCTGTCTCAATAGTAGTAGGTATCGTTGGGGGATTAGGATAATTGTAATCATCAAAATAAGCAACCGTCAAAACGTGATAGTCTGATGTTGGCCAAGCCACATTGCTATATCTAAAAGCTACACCATTAATTGTGGTATCTGTGGCCGCACTTTTGGCTTCACTAAAATTAATCGTGTTGGCATTTTGAGTGTTTTGCAAGGCTGCTCTAGCCTCTGAAGTAACAGTTGCTGGCATCCAAGCCGTAAGCACAGGACGATTAAACGCATCGTACTTGGTAATCATCCAACCATTTGCTTGTCCTAGATTATTGAAGGGTGCTAATGCAGGACCCGTAGCCACTACTCTATCTAATTTGTCATAAACAATATACTCCCATTGTTTACCTGGTAGTTTCTTTTCTACCAGACGGTTGCGGTAATCGTATTTGTATTGGTAACATAAATCATTCAAGATAGACCCCATATCACTTCCTGAGGCTATAATTGCCGAAAAGACACTTCCAGCTTGTGCATGAAAACCATTACTCAATATTATGTACTGTGAGGCGGTCAACTGCAAATTCGTTCCTGAGGATACAATGGCGGTAGAAGTCATTGTTGCTTGTGAGGTCCCAGAGTTCAATACCTCCATTGCCATTGGAGGAAGGACATACGTCAAGTTACCATAATCATCATACACATAATACGTATCATGAGCTGTATTGTTGTTGTAGGTTCTTTTTAAAACTACTCGCCCTTCTTTGTCTTTGAACTCTTCGGTGGTTTTATTGTTACCATCTGCTACGCTCCAGTTTTCGTCTTTGGTAATGGTTTTATACAATTGACCTAATCCATAGGTAGCCGATTGGCTTATTGTTGGATTGTACAAGCCCGAAACTAAGTTTGTTGTCACCTGAAACAATTTTACCTCAGTTGCAGTGTTGGTTTGATACTCCATCTTGATGGTGCGATTGTTTGACAAGGACCAATCATTCCCAGGAGCTGCTTGCTGCATTACTCGATTCAAAGGGGATGCTTCAAATTGTTTTTGGCTATAGGGGTTTAACGTATTTTCATATTTTACGGTATTGTAAAAATTAGCAACACCTGTCAATGCATCCGTGCGATATGCTCCAGTACTCGCTGCTGTATAAGGCAAATAGTCTTTATCTTGTCTGCCAAATCCGTCATAGGTAACTGGTGTAATGATATCTTCTCCATTTCCGCCTTGCCCAATAGCAATAGTCTGCATAGGACGACCTAAGCCATCAAAATACGTTACGGTCTTTTGCTTCTGTGATGCCGGCAAACTGCTATAATTAGCACTAGTGAACGGCTTTTGCGGTGCCTCGGTATAGATGAAATTCTCATTACTTAAGGTTTGAGAGTGCATCTGTACCTGAGAAAGAAATAGTATTAGTATAAGATAAATATGTTTTTTCATGGGCTGTGTTTCTATATTTTTAAGAATCTTAAAATGAACTATTACTATTTTATTGACAGTTAATAGTTTCACCTTTGTAGTTGTAACAGTATTTTTGTAACACATTTCCATCTTGATCTTTCACCCATTTCAATCTATTGAAAGCATCATACTCATAAGTGGTTTTTAGTCCTTTAGGATCTGTAATGGTTCTCACTCCCACCAATGGAATATAGGTATAGGTAGTGATCATAGCATTTGGTAAATTTGTTCTTAAGGCATTTAATGCAGCTGTTAATGCATTTTCATCAGTGCCATTTGATAACGCTTGCAAATTTGCTTCGTATTGTTGTACTTGTGCATAAGTTGCATTTTCTATTTTTGCTATGGGTTGCGTTTGATTGTAACCCCAGATATAAGTTATTGGAATACCATTTGATTGTTTAAGCTCAAGTGGATTACCAAATTCATCATAGGATTTATACTCTAACTTTTCTTCTAAAGTATTAGTCCCCTTAGATGTCATAATAAATTTTGGTAGATAAGACTGATTACTAGCCCATGTATTTGAATAATCAATTTTATTAGTAGATAATAACGTACTATTGTTAAAAGTCTCTATTTTTTCAATCTCTGAAATTCTATTTTGAGAATTTAGTGAATTACCGCTGTGGTAATAATAATTGGTTTTTATGTTTTCACCTAAACTATTAGAACTAGTTTGTGATTCTATTTGTTTGTTTAAACTATTATAAGTGTAAGTCTCATTTGTTTCTAACATATTAGTAGTACCACCGATGTAATAGTAATTCTTGGTGTTTTTTGCTGTTAGTTTTGACCAACCAAAAGCTTCAAAAATAGGGTAAGGAATTATTTTCGGGGTATCAATATCCAAAGGTAACCCACATAAAAAACTTGCCGTCATAGAAAAATTTGACCTGCAACTTATACAATCTGTTTGATTATTTAAATAATAAAGATAAGTTTCATACGTAGAAAATAAAGAACCTGTGTAACAACTTCCAGCTGGTTTTCTGAATCTTGTGCCTGTATGTTCCAAATAGTTTTGAAAATCGTAAATATAAGTCGTTTCTCTAATGCTTTGGTTTAAATCATTATATACAATTTCATTCAATACTAACCCTCTTTTGTAATCGAAATTTTTACTAGGTATGAAGGGAATACCTGTAGCAATATTTGTTTCTGGATAATTACGAGGCGAAGTGTATGTGTAATCCGTTCTGCCCAAGCCAGTTTCTGACACAGACACTTCGGAATAGCCAACATCTGCTCCAGCAGTTTTTAAACTAATTAAGTTATTACTGGATGTATAATTCAAAAAAGAAACTTCTGTATTAAGATTATCATTACAACCGAAACCACTATATGGAGAGAAGGAATAATTATAAGCAAATTTATCAAAATATTCATATATGGGCTTAGGAAAAACAAGTGAACCACTTGATTTGCTTTGAATGGTAAAAAAATTATAATTGTAATTTTTAATTTTGGCAGTAGATGAAGGGTTACTAGTATCTGAAAGGAAATATTTGATATTTCTGATTCTATTACCTCCTCCGTATAAATATTTTTTTTGTTCTGAATTTTTACTATAATACTCAATCATCATAGTATCTGTCCCCGAATAGTTTAAGTCAAAATTATTTCTACGTATGGCATACTCTATATTTTTTTCGAGAATAAATTCAATACAGCAAGCCGCATTGGTAAATGAACAAGTTAAACTGGTGACTTTAGTCCATTGCCCATTCTCCTTTTTTAATAAACTAAATGATTTAGTGTCTTGACTAGGATCTTCATTAAGAGCAATACTTGGATAAAATTTGACCTTTCTATTTTCAATTGTAGAAATAGGTAAAGCTTTTAGAATGGAATTATTGAAACTTAACAAGGTTGTATTAGATAAATAAAAATTAGTGCTGTTCTCGTCAAAATTTGTAATCTCCTGATCTCCAATAAATGAATACGTGTTAGATTCAAACTCAAAATTTACAGATCCGCCAGTAGGATATTTGATTTTTTCTAACAGGTCTGTAGAACTGAATTCTACAGAAGGATTTCTATGATTACTAGTAGTAATTTCACAATTATCAATTAGATTAAAAAAACCCCAATAATCTATTCCAATTGTTTTGCCATTAGACTGATTTTGTTTGTAAAATAATTCCGAATTTGTAATAGATTGCTGATTTTCATTTTTTTCCTTTACTTTTTTCAACAGCATTCTTGTATTTAATATTCTTGAGTATTCATACTCAAAATTGAACTGTTTGACAAATTTGGAATAATTATCTTTAATAATTATCGAATTAAGATAAGCAGTTTGCTCTTTAATATTAATATTGTCATCCAATCGTCCTTTTAAATAATTAAAATAAATTTTAGCATTACCAATTATATCTATAACTTGAATTTTTTTTACATCAATTCTAGTAGTAGATACTGAAGTAGATTCAAGAGGTGGATAATTAGCACATTTATTATTGTCAGCCATTAGATACTTATCAATATCTGTTTTATTAGTTGAATAATTATTAAATGATTCTACATAACTTTCCGTATTGAAAATAAAATCAATCAATAATTTGTTATTGTTATCATAAACTTTAGAAAGATGGAAGGAACTTTTAAAAGGCTTTTCGGCTTCAATATTATCTGAAAATGAATAATTATATGAGTCTTCATTTATAAAGTAAGTATTAGATGAAGCAGTTGTATTGTTTGAATTCTCAAAGACATCAAAAATATACTTATAACCTTTCTCATCAAAAATAGTAAAACTTAAAGGAGTATAAGGATTACTATTTACATTTCCGTAGTTATAAATTATCTTTAAACGATAATCATCAAGAGGTATAATTTCAAGCAAATTATTATTTAAATTTTTCTTGATATAAAATCTCCCTGAAATTCCCATAAAGTTAAACTGCCATAAATCATGTTCAGTATCGTATTTATTGGTATTTGCAGCTGTCCATAAGAATTCATTCCCTATGTCTAAAGATTGTGTTGACAAATTATTTTGATAGTAATCTTGGGTTGTATTAGCTATATTTTCTTTGTAGTAATAATAATTATTTATGTCATTACTAATATAACTATCGGTATGATATAGGCCTACTTTGGTATCATTTGCGTTGTAATTAATTAAAATTTCATCGGGCAGCCCTCTAACTGTTCTTGAGATTGAACCTCCAGCAAATAGACTCCATCCTAAGCCTACATCACTAGCTCTATCATTAGCTCCTACTCCTGAATGGTATTTTAAACTGATATTAATATTAATATCCTTTGAATGTGTAGAGTTAGTAAATAATGGTATTGAAACATCTGGGATCCCGGTATAATTACTTACTGGCACTTCTTCAAACTTCATTAAAGCAGATGCGGTTGGTGATGGAGGAATTATTGTTGGCAACTCTGTTTTTATTTGTGTATTTTGAGAAAATAAAAACGTAATAAAAAGCAAAGAGAAAATTAGAAAGCTATTTTTCATATAATTAAAAATATAAATTTGATAAAGAACGATCAAATATAATATAAATTACGTACAAATCATAATTTATTATTTAATTTCTTTAAATTAAATTTGTAAGAAAAAAATTAATTTATAACACTACTCAACTGAAACATTGGCAAATACATAGCCACAAGCAATACCGCTACTAAAACCCAAATGAAAAGAATAATAAAATGAAAAGAATAAAAAAAGGTTACAGGACCTTGGTTAAAACTTTGCATATCTTCATTACCTCTTGGCTGTATTGCTTGCTAAGTTGCTGAAAAACATAGTCCGTTTGGTTGGTTTCTTCTACTACTTTTCCATAGAGATGATGCGGTTATCAAACAACGAATTCGCTTTTAGACTTTCGCTTAAACTATGTCCATTTGAGATAGTATGTTTTCTACAGCCTTCAACGATTCTTGCAAGGGAGCAAACTGGATCATTTTTTTTACCATTTGTATGCTGTTCAACAAGGGAACTTTGGCGTTGATTAGCAAAGCAATAGCTTGTGTAAACTGAGTCAGATAAATTTTCACCAAAAAAGAGCCCAATATAACATTGAGCTCTTTATTATCAAAATCAATTAAAATTCATCTAAAATTTGTGTCTGGTCTAACAACGTTAAGCTTTTTAGAAATTGTTTATTGATTGATTAAACCGCCTTCTTCTTTTTTCTCGTTGTTTAATAAACTCGGATTTTCTTTTGCCAGTTTGTTTTTAGTTGGTATTTTATAGTTCAAACTAAAACCAAATTTTCTCGTGTCTTGCTTACTGCTTATAAGTAAAGGCGTCTCAAAGGAATTGAATGCGTTTCTATTGGTGTTTAGAATATCATCTGCAAAAAGTGATACTGTCAACTGATCTTTTAAGAATTTTTTCGAAAAAGTAAAGTCTAAAGAATTTCTAAGGGGCTCAACTGCTATAAAGTAAAAATAATTTCCTCTTGGAATAACGTAATTATAATTGGCCACAAATTTTACTTTTTTGGGCAAAAGTAACTGAGACATAAAATTAAACATCCAAAAACCGTTTGTATCTACTTTAGGAATTTGATGGTATTGGTAACCCGCATACACGTATAAAAAATTCATCGTATCTGGGTTTACATTCATTTTCATCGTTTCGGCTAGCCCTTTGGTAAACAACATATAAGGAATAGGCATTCCTACACTAAAATTATGAATCTTAACCTCTTGGATATTTTCATTTGTATTGACTACAAGATTATTCGTTAGAAAAACCCTATTGATTACTTGGTTCTTTGCTACACTCATGTTGTAGCTTACAAATGCATAATCAAAAGCACTTAATTTAACTTCATAATTATCAAATATAGTAGGCTGTAAGTTAGGGTTACCAGAATATTCAACATTAGGGTTTTGATAATTGGTGTTATTTGGGTTCAATGCCGATGTACTTGGCAAGGTAATTTTTTTGTTGTAGTTCATATTAAAATTAACGGCATTACTAAAATTGTACTGCGCACTTGCATTGGGAAAAAACCTAAACTGATTAAATTCTGCAAGTTTAGCAACATCTGTATTTCCAGTTATGTTGTAATCTTCGGCTCGACCGCCAAGAATAAAATTAAATTTGTCAAATTTTGTTTGAAATTCTAAGTAAGTTGAAGCGGTTCTACGCTTGTAGTCTAAGTTGGTTACACCTCTATTGGAAGCATCAAACAAAAGCTCTTCGTACAAAGCACCAACATTTAGCTTACCTTCATCAGAGAATTTAATAGGTTGTGAAAAATCTACTTTTGCATTCAATAATTCTTGTTGTGAAGCATTGTCTAACAACGGGGTAGTTGAACCTGCTGGTTCTAATTGAAATTCATTAGAATTTCGGTTATAATTGAATCTAAACTCTAGTTTTTTTGCCGCATTGTCAAACTTTTTTTGATAGGTAACTACCGCGTCATGACGAAAACCACCGCTCGTTGAAGCATCATTAGTAGTAAAGCCTGGTCCATTTGAAAGTGTTTGACTGTTATTATTATTGTGCGTGAGATCATAATTAAGAAGTAATCTATCTTTACCAATATCAAAAGTAAGCGCTGATTTTACAAAATTATTTCGTCCCACACGATCAGCTTCTGTTGCTGTTAATAAAGCGCTACCACCGTTTTCCTCATTTTTTAAGGAAGTCCATAAAGCATTTTCTCTATAATTTTGCCCCATGTTTAATTGCCATCCAAAATATTTATTCTTGGCACTCAATAAGACACTATTATTCACTCTCCAGCGCACATCATCATAACTGGTAAAACTAGTGCTATTAGTATAAGTAGCACTTAAATAATTTTTGGCGTTTTTATTGGTAATTATATTAAGGATTGCACCTCCTGAAGTTGCCGGAAACTCGGCACCTGGCTGTGTAATAATTTCAATTTTTTCAATAGCATTAGCGGGCATTCCCTCTAGGAAAGCATTGAGTTCATTAGTAGAAATATTAAGTGGTCTACCATCCATAAACACATCCAGTTGCTTGCCTTGAAACATCATTCCAGCAATATCCGAGGCTATTAAACCTGGTAATTTCTTAATTCCCTCTAGCACAGAACCTGTATTTAAGCTAGGTTGGTCAGAGAAGTTAAAAATGGTTCGGTCTGCTTTTTGCTCCACTGCTTTTTTAGTTTTTACAATGGTTACTTCTTTCAACTCTGTAGTTTTTTCAGTTTCGGTTTCAGGAGTTTTCTCTGGAGTAGTTTGAGCCATACTACCCGTTATACAAATCAAACTCAACAAAATAATAAAATGTACTTTTTTCATGTTTTTTATATCAGATACCCCATAAGACTTCTTTATAAAAGAAATGTTACAAAACTGACAATTTAATTTTTCTTAGTAATAGATTAATTAGTTAAGATTAAACCTTTTTTAGAACAATTTGTCCTATTTTAAATAACTCTTTATGAACACACAAACACTCTGGTCCTTACGACTTGGTTTTTCGTCAAAGCAAGCCGAAAAACTACAAACTATGGGAATTAATTCATTTCTAGAGGCTTCGTTCGCAACGTTACATGATTATAAAGTCCCTGATTTTATGGTTGACAGCCCAAAATCTATCACCGAATTACAACAATATAGAAAAAAACTTAAAGATGCCAGTCCAGAACAAATAAAGGAATTGCGTAAAAAGGAAGCACAAACTTCACTCGAATTGAAGAGTTGGTGGATTGATAAAATACAAAACGAGACATATCCTTTACGCGAAAAAATGACCTGTTTTTGGCACAATCATTTTGTATCAACGCTACAAAAAGTAAAGGTCAATTATTGGGTTTTTCAACACAATCAAATTCTTAGAGAAAATGCATTTGGAAATTTCAAAACCTTAACAAAAAAAATAATTCAAAGCAATGCTATGGTGCGCTATCTTGACAATGTAGACAATAGAAAAGGCAAAATAAATGAAAATTTAAGCAGAGAATTACTAGAATTGTTTACTCTAGGTATTGGGAATTATACTGAAACAGACATAAAAGGTGGCGCTAAAGGACTTGCAGGACTTGGTCTTGGCGAAGACCAAGCAGTATACCGAACCTTTTTTGAAGATAATGAAGCTTTTGACTATCTAGGCAAAAAAGGAAGTTTTAAAATTGATGCTATGATAGACCTTATTTTTGAACAGCCACAAGTTCCTTATTTGTTGACTCGCAAAATTCTAAAATGGTTTATTTATGACAACCCAAATGAAGAATTAGTTAATTATTATGGAGACTATTTCAGAAAAATGAATTTTGAAATACAGCCCTTACTTTTAAAAATTTTCACCAAAGAGTATCCTAAAAAAACAGCAGGCTCCAAAATAAAAAACCCACTAGAATACAGCCTCCAAATAATTCACGAACTTGGAATCAAAACTACTAACACAAAAATGATTGTGCTTTTTTGTAAGCAACAAGGAATGGATTTGATGGACCAACCCAATGTAAAAGGATGGGATGGCGGAAATTCATGGTTAACATCCCAAGTGTACTTACAACGCAATAATGTAGCCGATTTACTTTGTAACGGAAAAAATTTAAACCGGAATTTTAATGGTGAAATGAAGGAAAATAAAAATGCAAATAAAATCGTGAATCTTCAATTAAAATGGAATAAAACGGATACCAATAAAACGATCATCAATGCATTTGAAAACCGATTATTATTCCAGATTGATGACGTCATGAAGGCCGATTTTGAAAAAATATTGAAATATGATTTTGATGGTTCAATTGAAGGCTCACAATTTGCAGTGCTGCGATTGGTTAATTTCATGATAAAAACCCCAGAATTTCAACTTATCTAAAGCTAGCATTATGAACCGAAGAAACTTTTTAAACTTAACAGGTACTCTTACTGCAGGAACTCTGCTTTTACCAGATTTTTTATATTCTTTTGGGAAACAAAAAAGTATAATTACTGGAGAGCAATGTGTAGTTTTTATTCAACTCAACGGCGGAAATGATGGCCTAAATACCTTTATTCCCTATCAGGATATGATGTATTATGACTTTCGTCCAAAAATTGCAATTTCAAAAAATGAAATACTACATTCAGCACAGGGAATGGGTTTTCATCCTGCTTTAAAAAACTTTGCTCAAATGCAACAAAGTGGCGACTTAGCTGTAATCCAAAATGTTGGGTACCCAAATCCTGTAAAATCTCATTTTAGAAGTCAGGAAATTTGGCAAACAGCTCCTATAAATCAAGAGTTTTTAAATGACGGTTGGCTAGGACGTTTCTTAGATTTCCAATGTAAAGAACACCAGCCCACAGCAGGGATAAACATTGATACTATTGACAACTTAGCGCTCAAAGGTGAAGAACCTAATTCGATCACGGTAAAAGATCCAAACCGATTTCTTGTTGGAAACAAAATAGAAGTCAACTCAAAACTAACAACAAATCCGCAATTAGACTTTGTTAGAAAAATAGCAAATTCTGTAGTTGAAGGTTCTGACGAGATACAAAATGCCCTAAAAAAAAGTGCTCCCGCCGAAGTGGTATACCCCAAAACAGGTTTATCCAAAAATCTAGAATGGATGGCGCGCTTAATCAAAGGAAATTTAAACTCCACAGTGTATTATACCTCACTGAATGGTTTTGACACGCATGATAACCAACTTACAATTCATAACAACAAACTTACAGAACTGAATGATGCGGTATTCAGTTTTTACCAAGACTTAAAGAAAGCGGAGTTGTTAGAGAACGTTTCCATAGTAGTTTTTTCTGAATTTGGCCGACGCGTCAAGGACAATGGTAAAGTAACAGATCATGGAACTGCTGCGCCTCTATTTGTCATTGGCGGAAGCAATAAAGGAACAATAATTGGTAACAACCCTAATTTACAAGACTTAGACGGAGGAGATTTAAAACATGAAATAGATTTTAGGAGTGTATATGCATCACTTTTACGACAAAAAATGGAGTTTGATCCTGTTAAAATTGGAATTCGAAACCCCGAATTAAAAGGTCTCTTTTAAAAATGCTGTAAATCACTTTAAAAAACTATCTTTGCCCGCTTTTAAAAATAGAACAAAAATGATGAAGAATAGTATTTTAAAGGGAGTATTCCTTGTGGGACTTGGTGCTACTAGCTACGGAATGTTGGCTACATTTGTAAAAATTGCTTACGGCGAAGGCTTTACAACTCCGGAGGTAACCACTGCTCAATTCACCTATGGAATTTTAGGAATGCTACTGATAAATGCTTTTCAAAAATCAAAAAAAGGGACTGAGGTTGTAAAAGCATCTACAAAAAATATTACCCAATTAATGCTGGCCGGAACCTCCCTAGGTATGACAAGTGTATTTTATTATTTAGCTGTAAAATACATACCAGTATCAATTGCTATTGTTCTATTGATGCAAACCGTTTGGATGGGGGTTATATTTGAAATGATTTTAGAAAAAAAAGCACCCTCAACGCAAAAAATAATATCGGTTTTAATAGTTCTTGCAGGAACCGCCTTGGCTACAAATTTAATTGAAAGTTCGGTAGAACTAGACTGGCGTGGTATCGTTTTAGGCCTCTTGGCCGCCACTTCCTTCACCACTACCATGTTTACTGCAAATAGAGTTGCTACTCAAATTTCATCTGCACAACGCAGTCTTTATATGCTACTTGGCGGAGCGGTAATCGTGACTGGGTTTGCTATAGCTACACAAACAGGTGCCTTTAACTTTGATATTTTTCTTAAATGGGGTATTGTATTAGCGCTTTTTGGCACTATAATTCCACCTTTATTATTCAATGCTGGCTTCCCACTTACAGGTATCGGACTAGGCAGTATTGTATCCGCATTAGAACTTCCTGTATCTGTACTTATGGCCTATTTCTTGTTGAGTGAGTCTGTAAATACCCTGCAATGGTTTGGAATTATTCTGATTATAATTGCAATTGTGATTATGAATATCAACTTCAAAAAGACTTTGTAAAGACTATTTGATTCTAATTAGCTTTAATTGGGCTTTTTTTTCTAAATTCGTAATAAACAATTTTATCATGAATTTACCTTGGCATTTGTACGGAATGGCTTTTATATATTTCATTGCAGGAATAAACCATTTTAGGAATCCTAGATTATACTTAAAAATCATTCCGCCCTATTTCCCAAACCCCAAAGCGCTAAACGCCATCAGTGGATTAGCCGAGATTATTCTTGGTATAACATTATGTATACCCCAGCTGTCAAACGCAGCTGCATGGGGCGTAATTGCTTTGTTAATTGCCATTTTTCCTACTCATATTTACATGTATTTTGATCCTAAAGCTAGCATGGGATTACCAAAATGGGTATTGTTCCTGAGATTACCTTTGCAGTTTGCATTGATTTTTTGGGCATATCAATATACGTAAAATTATGGAATCCTTTTTTGAAAATCAGGAACAACCGATACAATTTCAGGTTCCAGATGCTGAAATCACGTATTACCCTGCCTTTTTTGATTTGGCTACAGCCAATGAAATCTACCTGAGCCTAGTTCAAGATATCCCATGGCAGCAAGATGACATTCGCGTTTTCGGAAAAGTTCACCCGCAACCACGATTGACTGCACTTTATGGAAATGAAGGGAAGCCCTACTCCTATTCTAATATTACCATGCAGCCACACCCTTGGAATGCACTGTTGCAAAAACTAAAAAAACAGGTGGAGGCTGCCGCCAATACTATTTTTACAACCGTTCTTTTAAATCAATATCGAGATGGAAAAGACAGTAATGGTTGGCATGCTGATAACGAAAAAGAACTGGGAATCAATCCTACAATTGCCTCATTGAGTTTTGGGGCAACACGTAATTTCCAAATGAAACACAATCATTTAAAGGATCAAAAACTAAACCTTTTACTTGAACACGGGAGTTTACTGCTCATGAAAGGAAGTACACAACATTTCTGGAAACATCAAATTCCAAAAACTGCAAAACCTGTAGAACCCAGAATAAACCTTACTTTTAGGGTAATTATTTAGCAATAAAGTACCAAATAACCAATCATTGAACCACAAATTTATATACACTTTATCAGTAATAGCTAGGCAAAATATAGAAAATTTGTCTCAACAAATCTAGTCTACGGATTTTTTACGATACAACAGAAATGCAATAAAAAACAAACATCAAAAAATACTTAAAAAAAATATTTTAGAAACAATAAAAAAAATGCAGTTTTGATAAAATCCAATTGATTTTTTTCTTAATATTGGTAACAAATTAGAAATATACATTATTAACCATTTACAACTTATTTGAATTAATTTTCACGTGATGAAAAAGAGTAACCGAAAAGAATTAAACTGGGAGCAAACAGAAAAACTTGTTACAATGGCTTTAGAAGAAAAAAATCCTTTTGAAATCATTAAAAAAGAATTTGGCTTAGCAGAAAAAGAGATTCTCGAAATCATGAAAAAGAAAATGCCTGCTGAAAAATTTGAAATGTGGAAAAAGAAAGCTGTAGCAAATAAACCAAAACCAAAACCTTTGAAAATTGATGATTTTGACGAAGATTTGGATGGTAAATATTATATCAAAAACAAACTAGATTAAAACATGAAACTCCTGATTTACGGGAGTTTTTTTGTTTGCTTACAATTCAAAAAATAGGGTAGCAGTTACAACAATAAACAAAACCATTTCATTCGAAATAATGGGTTGGCACAAAATATGGTCGCTCCAAAATAAACTAAGCATCTCTAAAGAAAAAATAATTAAGGCGTATCAAGACGAATCAAAATTCACATTTTGAAAAGGTCTCAGAATGCCTGGAAAAGAAATTCCCCGATTAATAACAGCGGGTACTTTTTATAAAAACGGAAGGAATTTTTGGGATGTATCCAATAAAAAAAACGCAATCATTGTCACATTACGAGATCATTATTTCAAAAAATTAATCATTGAGGTAGAAATTCCTGAAGCGGTGCTACAACAAATAAACACACCTTAAATGAAAATCATTTACTCTTTTGTTTTTATAACGCTAACTGCATGGTGTCATGCTCAAAATAAAAACTTTACAAACAAAGATATTACAATCAACCCTTTGCTGAAGGGAACTTTATATGCACCTAATGAAAGTTCAAAAAATAACACTCTTGTAATAGTTATTGCAGGTTCAGGTCCAACAGACAGGGATGGCAACCAAAGAAATCTAGTCAATAATTCCTTGAAATTTTTATGCGAAGGTGTTGCTTCAAATGCCATCCACGCGTTCAGTTATGACAAAAGGATGTTTGCCATGGCACAGGCAGGAAACGTAGATGAAGCTTCGCTGTCATTAAACGATTTTATTACAGATGCAAACGATGTAGTTCAGTTTTTTAAAAATGAAAAAAAATACAAAAAAATAGTAATAATAGGTCACAGTGAAGGCGCATTAATAGGATTAGTGGCTGCAAACCAAAACACAGACGCTTACATCTCAATAGCTGGTTCAGGACGAGGCATTGATGCTGTTATTCTAGATCAAATTGCACTACAAGCACCATTTTTAAAAGATGAAGTACAACAAAATTTAGAAATCCTAAAAACTGGCAAAACGTTTGAACTCAAAAACCAAATGCTTGCTTCCATCTTTAGACCAAGCGTGCAGCCTTACATGATTTCTTGGCTAAAATACCAGCCAGAAGATGAAATTAAAAAACTACAAATACCCATCTTAATAATTAATGGCACGAAAGATTTACAAGTAAGTATAGCAGACGCTCAACTACTTAAACAAGCAAAACCCGAAGCTAATCTAGTACTCATAAATAATATGAATCATGTATTAAAAGACATAACGGGTGATGATGCTGCAAACAGAGCTAGTTACAATAGTCCAGAATTAGCCAATTCCAATCAGCTACTGAATGAAATACTTTCTTTTCTTAAAAATTTAAAGTTGTAACAAAAACCTGAACAAGCAGACTAATTGCTTTAAATAATATATACTCAATGAAAAAAATAATTTATTCCTTAGCAGTTGTAACAATGCTGTGGAGTTGCAAAACAACAAGCACCACAGCAACATCTGCTGTAAAAGAAGAGGTTAATGTAACAATTGACATTAACAATGTAAAAGAAGACAAGGTGTTAGTAACAGTTGTTGCTCCAAAAATAAAAACAAACGAAATCACATACAGTGTCCCAAAAATAATTCCGGGTACGTATTCCATAGATGATTATGGAAAATATATTGAAGATTTCAAAGCATTTGATAGCAAAGGCGGTCAACTTACCGTTACGAAAACAGATGACAATACTTGGAATATTCAAAACGCAACTACATTAAGTAAAATAACATACCTTGTTAATGATACTTTCGACACTGAAAAAGGTGGTGGTTTTGGTAAAAATGATGTTTTCTCTCCAGCAGGAACAAATATTGATGCAGGTAAAAATTTCATGCTAAACATGCACGGCTTTGTAGGCTATTTTGACAATAAAAAAGACATATCATATACCGTATCAGTCTCACATCCTGAAACATTGTGGGGTGCTACATCTATGAAAGATCTTGACAACAGCACAACAAATGATGTATTTAATACCCCGAGATACTCAGAGCTTGTAGAAAACCCAATCATGTATGCAAAATCAGATTACACTACATTTACTGTTGATGGGATGGAAATATTGATTAGTGTTTTTTCACCAAATGGAAAAGTGACCGCTGAAAGTATTACTCCGGACATGAAAACCATGATGATTGCTCAAAAAACATTTTTAGGAAAAATAAATGCTACAAAAAAATACACTGTATTGCTGTACTTATCAAGCATGACCCCTACAGATGCAAAAGGTTTTGGCGCATTAGAACATCCTACCGCAACCACGGTAGTACTACCAGAGGCAATGCCTAAGGCTGAACTTGTAAATGCAATGAAAGATGTAGTTTCACATGAATTTTTTCACATTGTAACTCCGTTAACAATTCACTCTAAAGAAATTCACTATTTTGATTTTAATACCCCAAAAATGTCCGAACATTTATGGATGTATGAAGGCATTACAGAATATTTTGCAAATCTTTTCCAAATCAATCAAGGGTTGATTACTGAAGAAGAATTTTACACGCGAATGGCTGAAAAAATTGAAAACTCAAAAAAACTAAACGACACCATGCCTTTCACAACCATGAGTGCCAATGTTTTGACAGAGCCTTACAAAGCACAATACTTAAACGTATATGAAAAAGGAGCACTTATAGGAATGTGTTTGGATATCATCATCAGAGAAAAAAGTAATGGTGAAAGAGGTATTCTAGATTTAATGCAGAAATTATCTGTGGAATATGGCGTTTCAAAACCATTTAATGACAAAGAACTTTTTGACAAAATAACTTCATTTACGTATCCTGAAGTAGGTGATTTCTTAAAGACTTATATAGCAGGTCCTACTCCTATTCCTTATGAATCTTTTCTAGCTAAAGTAGGAGTTGTAAAAACATCTGAAAAAGTTCCAGCAAATGTATTCCTTAAAGGTCAAGTTCCGTACATTACAGTAGACCAGGCAACAAAGGAAATTAGTATCATCCCAAACATAGAACTTAATGTATTTTACAGCACTTTAGGACTTGTGGGAGGTGACACCATTTTTGCCATCAATGACAAAGCTTACTCGCTTACTAATATTTACGAAATGATAACTGATAGCCAAAAATGGAAAGAGGATGATTCAGTTGCTGTAAAAATTAAACGTAACGGCGTAGAACAAGTGATCAAAGGAAAAGTAAAACTTCCTTACGAAGACAAGGAAGAACTCAAAGCTACAGATGTATCTAAAACCACACTAAAACAAGCATGGTTAAAAGGATAATAATTTTAACTCAATAAACAGAATCCTAATTTAGAAATAAATTAGGATTTTTTTTGTAAAATAAAAAAAACACAACAGCATTCCAACATTTTTCTTTATTTTGCGCCACAATAACAATGAAACCAAAACCGCTGTACAACGATTATAAACAGCACTATTTAATCACAATATCAACATGAAAAAAACAATATTTGCTCTTGTTACACTAGCATTATTATCCTCTTGTAATAAAGAAGATGCAAAAGGCAACCTACACATCACAGGCAACATCAAAGGTTTAAAGAAAGGCACTCTATACTTACAAAGAATAGTAGATACAACACTGGTTCCATTAGACACCATAAATATTGATGGAAATGCTTCATTCGAGAGTCATATTAACCTAGAATCACCAGAAATGCTGTATTTATTCCTTGATAGAGGTGTAAGTAATTCATTAGACAACAACCTTTCCTTTTTTGCAGAACCTGGCAACATGACTATTGATACCAGTTTAGACAATTATTTAATGGATGCCAAAGTTACAGGGTCAAAAAACAATGAGGTATTTGAAGAATACAAATTAATAAAAACTCGTTTTAATGAAGAAAACTTGGAGTTAATCCAAAAGAAATTCAGCGCAATTAAAACACAAAACAACAAAAAAATTGACAGTTTAAGTGCTAAGCAAGATTCTAATCTAAAAAGAAGGTATTTATTTGCTACAAATTTTGCTTTAAATAATAGAGATTATGAAGTTGCTCCTTACATTGCCTTATCTGAAATATACGATATCAACTTAAAATACTTAGATACCATCCAAAAATCAATGTCACCTAAAGTTGCTCAATCTCTTTATGGAAAAAAGCTAACAAAATATGTAAGCTCATTGAAAAAACAAGAATAACTACTTGTTCATCTTAAATAACTAAACCTGAGCAAAAATGTTTTTTTTGCACAGGTTTTTTTATGTTTTTTCTGAAATGTGTTTTGAAAAACCTAACTTAGAAATACCTAAAACAAAAGTTTCCTAAAAAAGTGGTGTCTATTTTTTTTAAATATACATTATGGTGTATCGTCTAAAATTTACGCACTACATTTAATTGAAACTTTAGTTCTTATCAAATATTGCACGGCATTAATCGGTGTTAACGTTAGTTTTCAAATATAACATTAACAATCAATTTAAAAGTAATACATGTAAGTTAATTAGAGCTATAAAAAAAACCACCTAATAAAAATTAGGTGGTTTATAGAAGAGCCGGCGGAGGGACTCGAACCCACGACCTGCTGATTACAAATCAGCTGCTCTAGCCAACTGAGCTACGCTGGCGACTTATTACGGGTGCAAATATAATGCTGTTTTTTAATTAAACAAATGTTTTATTTAAATAAATTTAAAAAATAGTACATCTAACTTTAATATAGCTATTTATTTATTTTCCAAAAAAAAACCACCTAAAAAGGTGGTTTTACAATGAGCCGGCGGAGGGACTCGAACCCACGACCTGCTGATTACAAATCAGCTGCTCTAGCCAACTGAGCTACGCTGGCGTCTCATTTCGAGTGCAAATATAAAGATGAATTTGACTAATCCAAAATAAATTTGCACTTTTTTATGAATTTATTTGACTATAATTCGTTGATTTTAGTAATCAATTGATTTGCAGTTTGTTCTAATTCTACATTGATTTGCTTGAAATGTGCTTTTTTATTTTCAACATTTTTAGCATTAACTTTAGTGATCAAAACATCAAAAGCTGCAATAGCCTCATCGATTAAATTATTTGTTTCTGTAGTAGGTTTTCCTGTTGTAGAAATTTCATATAAGTAAACTGCTTCAATAATATCACCTAAAACGTAATTGATGTCTTTCTTTAAATTTTTAACGTTTGCCATTTTTATTCTTTTAAAATTTGATTTTTAATTTGCGTTTGCAAAAGTACATATAATCTTTCTATTACTGACTATTAAATGTAAATTTCTAAAATAGAAGCTTTTCCACTTAACACATAAGCACTTATCCGCGCAGGAATCAGTAGTGTATCCCCTTTTTTATATTGATATACTTTTTCGTTTAACTTTAAACTAAAATTGCCATCAACACACATGTACACCGTAAAAGACTCATTAGTTTTATTCATTAAAACCTCACCATCAAGTGGTAAAAAATTGGTAATAAAATAAGGACAATGAACTACTTCATTAGAAACGTTAACCTCTTTCAAATAGTGTCTTTGGGTATCCACTGTATTGTAATTAATGGCATCCAAAGCTAAATCAACATGCAGTTCTCTTGTATTTCCATTAACATCTACCCTATCAAAATCATAAATACGATACGTAATATCAGATGTTTGCTGTATTTCTGCCACAACCATTCCCGCACCTATAGCATGCACAGTTCCTGTTTCTAGAAAGAAAACATCTCCTTCAAAAACCTTCTTTTGATCTAAAATAGAAAGCAAAGTTTTCTCTTTCAAGTTAGAGACATATTCCGCTGCATTGGATTTATTTTTGAAACCAACAATAATTTCGGCATCGGCATCTGCTTGCATGATATACCACATTTCTGTTTTTCCAAAGGATTTATGCCTAGCTTTCGCCAAAGCGTCATTAGGATGAACTTGAATAGACAGATCCTCTCGAGCATCTAAATATTTAAAAAGGAGAGGGAATTGGTTACCAAATTTTTCGTAAACATTTGAACCTAATATTTCTTCAGGAAAATCCTCAAGTAAGGAGGTTAATGATTTTCCTTTCCAATCACCATTTGCCACCACACTTACATCACCTGCAACTGCTGATAGTTCCCAACTTTCACCTGTTATAGAAGAAGTTATAGGTTTATCTAAAACGTTTTTCAATTTTTCACCACCCCAAATTCTTTCTTTTAGAATGGGCTCAAATTGTAAAGGATAAAATTGCATATCGAGAGATGTTACTGGTTATTAAAATTAAATTCAAGAAAATGTAAAAAAAGAGCTTTAAAAATTAGTTTAAATATAAGCAAACCAACTTTATAAAACTAGTTTTTTTATAGCTTGTAATGCCTTAGGTATGTGTTTTGTTGCCAATACGCTATCAAAAACCATCTGCACAACACCTTGTTTATCTGTCACATAAGTTACTCTTCCTGGCACTAAACCAAAAAGACCCGTGGGAACACCAAAACTTTTACGAATAGTTTTATCACTATCTGATAGCAATATAAAAGGCAATTTATACTGCTTTGAAAATTTTTGGTGCGAAGCTAAGCTATCACTACTTATCCCTATTACCTCAGCACCTAAATCTTTAAAATCCTCGTATTGATCTCTAAAACTACACGCTTGCGCGGTACAACCTGGCGTATTATCTTTAGGGTAAAAATAAATAACTAATGGTTTTGAACCCACTACGCTAGCACTATCAAAAGTGTTCCCGTCAGTATCTATGGCTGTAAAATGCGGTATTACATCACCAACTTTTAATTCTTTCATAGTCCTTTATAGGTTACAAAGTTACGTGGTGTTTCATACAAAACTACTTCTAAATCAAATTCAGGTTTGATTTTCTTTTTGATTTTATCCCAAATCACAACTACAATATTCTCGGCTGTAGGATTCAGATCTTTAAACTCTGGTACATCTAAATTTAAGTTCTTATGGTCAAATTGATTTTCGACTTCTTCTTTGATAATATCACTCAAAAATTTTACGTCCATAACATAGCCCGTTTCAGGATCAATTTCGCCAGTGACACTTACTGTTAAATCGTAATTATGTCCGTGGAAATTAGGATTATTGCACTTCCCAAACACGGCGTCATTCTGTTCGAAAGTCCAATCCTTTCTATACAATCTATGTGCTGCATTAAAATGAGCTTTTCTTGAAATGGTAACTTTCATATGGTATAGAAATTAATTATTTTTTAATTTATCTTGAGTTAACGGGCTTTTGTGATCTTCCAAATAGTGATAAAATTCTTCGAAAATAATTTTAAACCAAACGGTATATAATTCTGGATGAACCTCCATGTCATTTTTAACGTCTTCAATTTTCATCCATTTCCAACTTTCAACCTCATCTCTATTAATTAATGGAGCCTCATTGTAATACCCGATCATAACGTGATCCAGCTCATGTTCTGTTAACCCGTTGTCAAAAGGCGCCTTATAAATAAAATGAAACAGCTCTTTCAATTCGGTCACAAAACCCATTTCTTCATGCAATCTTCTTGTTCCGGCTTGAATATTAGTCTCACCTTCCCTTTGATGACTACAACAGGTATTGGTCCACAATAAAGGCGAATGGTATTTTTGATGTGCTCGTTGTTGAAGCATGATTTCATTTTGACTGTTCAAAACAAAAACAGAAAAAGCGCGATGCAAAACTGCTTTTTGATGCGCTTCTAGTTTTGGCATAAGCCCAATTTGCTCGTCGTGTTCGTTAACTAAGATTACATTTTCTTCTGGCATGTTTGTATATTATAACTTCAAAAGTACGAAAAAAAATAATGGGATGTTGGGTTTAACATTCTGTTTCGAATTGTTGAATCACAATTGAAACATATTTAAAAATTGAATATCAAAAAAAATATGGCGTAATACAAAAATGCCTTTCTATTATTTCTATTCACAATCAAAACCTTATAAACAGCTCTTTTTAAAACAGTTTCAAAGTAAATCTATAATTTTTTCTTGATTCTCTTTTCTAGAACTAAACTTTTACTTTCTACAAATCTAATTCTTGATTTTTAACGTAAATAACAATAGTTAAATCAAAGCTCTAAATTGTTAATTCATTAAAAATAAGAAGGCTTGAAACTAAAATGAATTTATATTTGTAAAAAAGAAATCATGAAAACTAAAATCACTTTTTTTTGCGCTTTGTTCGCAATTCCGCTTTTTATGTTTACTGCCTGTGCACAAAACACCGCAAAAAAGCAAACTGCAACTGCAGGATCAGTTATCACAAAACCTGAAAATCCTTATTATTCTAATACTGACACAGCTAAACTAAAAGTGAGTGACGTAGAGTGGAAAAAGGTATTACCCGAAGATGTCTATGAAGTAACCCGAAATGCAGATACCGAAAGACCTTTTACAGGTAAATATTGGAATACCGACGAAAAAGGAACCTACTACTGTGCTGCTTGTGGCAACAAATTATTTAGATCTGGAGCCAAATTTTCGAGCAATTGCGGTTGGCCAAGTTTTTTTGAACAAGACAATAAAAACAGTGTAGTTTATAAAAATGATAACTCTTTAGGAATGGAGCGAATCGAAGCCCTTTGCGGAAGATGTGACGGGCATTTAGGGCATCTTTTTGATGACGGTCCAGAGCCTACTGGAAAAAGATATTGCATGAATTCTATTGCATTAGACTTTATACCTGATGCTAAGTAAAAGGAATAATAAAATTACAAAACCTTTGTAATAACTAAAATCAGTTTGGAGCTTATTCAAGCTGATTTTTTTTATTAGAAACAACATAAAATAAATCAAACTACAATAAAAATATTCCTTACTTTTGAAAAAGACCTTTAATTTCTAAATGTCAATTTATTTGCGCAAAGCGATTTAAACTAATTCATCACGCTCCATGAATACCTATTATTTACTACCTTGTTTACTACTGTTTTCAATTGGAACACAAGCTCAAAACAATGCCTTAAAAAGCAAAATCACCAGTAAAGCAGCCTCTTTAGAATCTAAAGTAGTAAGCTGGAGACGTGATTTTCATGAAAATCCTGAATTAGGAAATAGGGAGTTTAAAACTGCCGAAAAAATAGCTGCCCATTTGCAAAGTTTAGGCATTGAAGTTAAAACAGGAGTTGCAAAAACAGGAGTTTTAGGTGTTTTAAAAGGTGGAAAACCAGGTCCTGTTGTAGCATTAAGAGCAGATATGGATGCTTTACCTGTGATGGAACGTGCAAATTTACCATTTGCTTCAAAAGCTACCGGAGAATACAACGGCACAACCGTAAGTGTAATGCATGCATGCGGACATGATACTCATGTAGCGATGTTGATGGGTACAGCCGAAGTTTTAGCCTCGGTAAAAAACGAAATAAAAGGAACTGTCGTATTTATTTTTCAACCCGCAGAAGAAGGACCGCCTGAAGGAGAAGAAGGAGGAGCTGAATTGATGGTTAAAGAAGGCGTTTTGAACAACCCAAAAGTGGATGTTATTTTTGGGCTACACATTAATGCTCAAACCGAAGTGGGCCAAATTAAATACCGCCCAAGAGGAACTATGGCTTCCTCTGACTGGTTTACCATAAAAGTTAATGGCAAGCAATCTCATGGCGCATATCCATGGCAATCTGTTGATCCTATTGTTACCGCATCACAAATTGTTATGGGTTTACAAACTATAGTTAGTAGAAATGTAAACCTCACTCAAAATGCCGCTGTGGTAAGTGTTGGCCAAATTAATGCCGGAGTGAGAAGCAATATTATCCCTGAGTCTCTAACGATGACCGGTACCATTAGAACATTAGATGCAGAAACGCAAGATTTCATTCATGGCAAAATAAAAACGATAGCTACTAATATTGCTATAAGTGCTGGGGCAACAGCTGAAGTGGCTATTACCAAAAAAACATTAATTACCTATAACGAACCTTCACTTACTGAGCAAATGCTGCCTACACTGCAAGCTGCCGCTGGAAAAGAAAATGTACTACTGACCGAAGCAGTAACTGGAGCGGAAGATTTCTCTTTTTACCAAGCAAAAATTCCAGGTTTGTTTTACTTTATAGGAGGAATGCCTAAAGGTAAAAAACCAAGTGACATGCCTTCACATCACACACCTGATTTTTACATTGATGAAGGAAGCTTTGTACTAGGAATGACTTCTATGGCACATCTTACACTAGATTATATGGAAATGAAATCTAAAAAATAATTCAAGAATCAAGAGAAATTCCATTTATTTTTTTGTGGAGTCCATCCAGATACATAATCAAATTTTACTTTTCAATACTTGAGCAATCATCTGGCACATTTTTCACTATCAATTGCAGCCGAAATAATTTCCTCCAGCATATCCCGCTCCTTCGCCACAAGGATACAAACCTTTTATTTGTAGATATTCATAAGTAATAGGATCTCTTGGTATGCGTACTTGTGATGAAGTTCTAGATTCTGTAGCGTGAAGAATACCTCATTGGCTAAATAGCCTCGCATTGATTTACCAAACTCTGCGAAGTCTTCTCGTAAAATGTACGTCAAATTACTTGGGAATACCTGTCCTAATTATACATACGTAGTTCCAGGTTCATACAATGTTTTAGGGATATCTAATGATACTTTTTTTTGTGTAAAATCAATCATGCGCTGTGCTGGCACTTTTTGACTTTATTGACTAAAGCAACATACTCACTATTCAAAAAATTAAAAATTCTACACCATCAAAATTCCTTAATTTCTTCATAATGCATATATTATATTAAATATAGCTATATAAACACCCCTATTAGATCTCAAATTGCATCATTTTTTAATAATAATTTTATTTGTTGAACCTGTACTTGTGGTCATCTTAACAAAATACGTACCTACACTACACGTACTCATGTCAATTATTTTACTATTGGAAACTTCTTTTACAAGAACTCCATTGATGTCATAAACTTCTAAACGCAATACGTCTTGACTACTTTCAATAGTCAAAATATCAACTACTGGATTAGGATAAGTAATGATAGTGTTGGATATAGCATTATCTGATAAAGTTTTTTCTGCTAATCGTAATGAAGCACCATAACTAGTAGCAATATAATACAATTGTGCTGTAGACCCTTTAGAAATAGTATTAACTCCTGCTGGCAATGAAACCGTAACTATACCAGCTACAGCAGTTCTTGAGACATTGTTTACCAAAACAGTTCCTGAAAAGTTAGTATCAAAAACCAATGTTACATTTGCAACTGCGGAAGTTGTAAAAGTAATTGCTGTACTTGATTCCATTTTTAATCTACCTGTTAAAGTCAATCCCGCATAAGAAACTAAGCCAGGCGTTGAGTTTAAATTTCCAGTTATGGTATAAAATGAGCTTGTTTTACCAGATGTAGTAAAATTATGGACTATTGTACCTGTTGTAGGTGAAGTTGAAGTTGTCACATTTACAGTACTAGTAATAGTTACTGAACTTCCAGAAGTACCTATAGTTGAGACTGTAAAAGTTCTAGAGCCCGCAGGTACTCCTGATATTGTAACTGTTTTTGCCGTAGTATTTTTTACTGTAGTTAGCCCCACGGGTAAATTAGTTACATTTACATCTGTTGCTAAACCGCCCCATGTAAAAACAATGGGTACTATTGCATTTCCAGAAACTACTGTTTGATTTGCATTACTAGATACTATTAGAGTTTGATTATTAGTAGTTACTGGGGGACTTGCCTCACCTTGAACCGACACTAGTTTACTTGAATACGCTCTTAAAGCTGCCATTAATGGAGCATTTACAGCATCTGCAACGTCATCTACACTATTATTAAAAGTCCATTTAAAGTCCCCGCCAGCAACGCGTCCAGCAAATTGTATTGTTTTTGTTCTAGCCACTTCGGGACTATCAGCAGTGTATGAATACATTATGGATGTATTTGTATCAAAATTATTATAAGAATTCGAACCTGATTTTGACGTAATAGTACTGCTAATTGTTTGGCTCCTACTTGAAACTACAATGGCATCAAATTCTCTAGGATTAGTAGCTTGGTCGTAGGCTACAAAACGAGTTTGTCCACTCATAACATTGTTAAACGCTTTTATTGTTCCGCCAGCTTCACCTGAAAATGTCCCTTCTAAACCACCAAAAATATCAGACCCTTGCATTGATGTAAGCATTGGATATTTACAATTTCTAAAAAAGTTGGATTCCATAAATACAGATGACCCAAGTGTAGAACCTGCTCCATATTTAGAATTTCCATCATAATAATTATTATAAACGTGCGCCGAATAAAAACGTACTCTTGGATGACGTGAATCTGAATGATCATACCAATTGTGATGATATGTAATATATAATCCTGAAGTAGTTCCTTCACTAAGGCCTAAAAGATTAGATTTACCAGAATCCCAAAAGTGATTATACGAAAAAGTTATGTATGTAGATTTCTTACAGTCCATAGCACCATCACCTTTAGCTTGATCAGCGTCTCCTCCTGCCGAACCATAAAACAAATCACAATTATGTACCCATACATAATCATTATTTTGTTGCAGGCTAACATTATCGCCTTCACTTGCATTAGTGAGCATAAAACCTAAATTACGAATTTCAATATTAGTTGCATTTTTAATACGAATACCCCAGCCATTTGCAACTGCATCGTTTCCAACTCCCTCAAAAGTTATAAAACTTGAAGTGTTTTTTGCGTTTTCTATAGCAATATCACCACCTTCAAGAACTGCTGGATCTGTAATATTACCTACTAATCGTATAACAAAAGGTCTAGTTTCTTGACCTTTTTTTAAACCATTCAAAATATTTTGTAAACCAACACATGGATTTGTTGTTGCTCCAGTAACATTTACAGAAATTGAATTTTTAGTATTTTGTGTTACGTACAAAACTACAGCATTGTCTTTTAGTGTTCCGTTAGCTTTATATCCTCCGGGAACTCTTGAATTAGAAAATGAAAAACCAGTTCTATCTTGGGCTGTTACCATTAAGCTAGCAGTTGTTGTTCCTGTAACTTCAACTCCAGATACAACTGGAGCAACTCTTACTGTATACGAACCCGGTGCCAAACCCAATACATCGGCCCTCATATAACTACCGTAGCTTCTAATTAATTGAGAGTCAATTTTAACATTAGAAAGTCCTACGCCTGTATAATATACATTATAACTATTGGCATTTGTAACAGGAGCCCACTGCACAAATATGGATTCTTGCCAGCCTTGGGCAAGGTTAATTGTTACTGATTGAGCAGTTGTCTGTAAAGTACAGCAAATAAATACTAGAAAAAATAAAATTTTATTCATGATGGCAGTATTAAATTGTTTTCATCGAATACATTATGCAATCGATTACTCAAAAGTAAAATACTTTTACCACTAACAAGTTGAATAAGTTCAACTTGAACAAAATTTATATTAATAACTGCAATAAAAGCTACTATTTAGTAGGCTTTACACCTATTATTAACTTTATAATCCAGACAGAGACAAATTAATATGAGTTTTTTAAAACCTGAGCAATCATCTGTGCGCATTTTTCACCATCAATTGCAGCCGAAATAATTCCTCCCGCATATCCCGCTCCCTCGCCACATGGGTACAAACCTTTTATTTGTAGATGTTCATAAGTAATAGGATCTCTTGGTATGCGCACTGGTGATGAAGTTCGTGACTCTGGCGCGTGAAGAATAGCCTCATTAGTTAAATAACCTCGCATTGATTTACCAAACTCTGAGAAACCTTCACGCAAAATATGGGTTAAATTACTTGGAAATACCTGACCCAACTCTACAGACGTCGTTCCAGGAACATACGATGTTTTTGGGATATCTGATGATACTCTTTTTTGTGTAAAATCAATCATACGTTGCGCTGGCACTTTTTGACTTTCTCCTGCAAGGTACCATGCACGTTGTTCTATACTTTTTTGAAATTCCATTCCAGCTAGTGCTCCATACTTCGCAAAAGGTTTGAAATCGGCCAACTGCAACTCAATTACAATTCCAGAATTGGCGGTAGCCTGATCCCTTTTAGATGGTGACCAACCATTTGTTACCACCTCGCCGGGACTGGTTGCACAAGGAGCAATTACGCCTCCTGGACACATACAAAAAGAATACATACCACGGCCTGCAACTTGCTTGACAATGCTGTAAGGCGCTGGAGGTAAATGTTCGCCTCTGTAATCACAACTATATTGTATACTATCAATTAAGGTTTGAGGATGTTCTGCGCGAACACCTAAAGCAAAAGGTTTAGCCTCTATAAAAATCTTTTTTCGATCTAATAGTTCAAAAATATCACGAGCGGAATGTCCCGTGGCTAAGATTAATTTATTAGCAAGAATAGTATCTCCCTTATGCGTAAAAATCCCTTGAACTTCATTGTTTTTTACCAAAATATCAGCAACTCTAGTTTCAAACAAAACTTGACCTCCACATTCAATAATTTTTTCACGAATATCCTGAATAATTTGAGGCAATTTATTGGTGCCAATGTGTGGGTGTGCATCTATAAGTATGTCATGAGAAGCACCGAAAGCAACAAACAATTCTAATATTCTATTAACATCGCCTCTTTTTTTAGATCTGGTATACAATTTCCCATCAGAATAGGTACCTGCGCCACCTTCGCCAAAACAATAATTAGAATCTTCATGAACTATATGATCTACATTGATAGCTTTTAAATCTCTTCTTCGTCCACGAACGTCTTTACCTCTTTCAACAACAATAGGCTTTAATCCTAATTCTACTAGGTGTAAAGCTGCAAAAAGACCTGCGGGGCCAGCTCCTACCACCAATACCTCCTGAGCATTTGCTACATTAGGAAAATCAGGCATGGTGAATCTTCTTTCGTCAATTACTTCTCCTTTTGTAAAAATTTCTACTTTGAGATTAATTTTTATTGCTTTTTGTCGGGCATCAATAGATCTTTTTAAAATAGAAACATGTTGCACATCTTCAACTGCAACTTTAATTTGCTTTGCCAAATGTTTTTTGAGCAAATCATTATTTGCAGCTATTTCTGGGGTGACTTGTAGTAAGAGTTCTTGAGGCATTTTTTTTAAAATCAACATTGGATGTTACATAGAAGCAGCATCCAAAATATTAGGGTACAAAAGTAACATTTTTTTACAGTCAAAAGGACAAGGAACTACCACTATCCACGATTTAGAAACTAAAAAAATAAATTCATTTTAGAAATAGACTTCGTAACTTTGACATCAAAACAAGTTCAAAATAAAGAATACATGTCGCGTAAAATAAAATTAATTTGGGATTTTCGTGGTCCTAGTGCTGCAAAAACTGCAGAACACCATGAAATTCATCTCAAGGAATACATTGCAATTGAAAAATTACCTTTGCAAATCACAGGATTCGAAATTCATGGTGAAATGCAAGCTATAGCATTTATGGTGGTTACTGATGAACATATGATTCAAGTGCGTGATGCTTTAAAACCACATCGCGGCGAATTGTATGTCGAATAAAACTATACGATACTGTGAATGGTTTCAAAGAATAACTGACTCAATTTTTCATCTGATTTACCAGCAATAGCAATAATTTCGGCAATATCAACAGGTTTTAAATGATCTGGATCGCACTCGTCAGTAATCACACTTACGGCAGCGCATGGCAATTTTAATTGATTGGCTACAATAACCTCGGGCGTTGTACTCATTCCTACCATATCTGCACCAATTCTACCAAGATAGCGATACTCAGCCCTAGTTTCTAATTGTGGCCCATAAACTGAAGCATACACCCCTTTTTTTAGTGACAATTCCATTTTACTAGCTTCGGTTAGTAAGATATTATTTAGCGTCTCATCATAAGGGGCACTCATATCAGGAAAAATACCACCGTATTCAAAACTATTCAAGCCAGAAAGCGGACTGCCACCTTGTAGATTGATGTGATCATCAAGTAAAATTAAATCTCCTTTTTTGAAATCTTTATTGATTCCGCCTGCAGCATTGCTCAACAGCAAAAACTGGATACCTAGTTTTTGTAAAACCCTAATAGGAAAAGTAACTTGCTGCAAAGTATATCCTTCGTATAAATGAAAACGGCCTTGCATAGCAATTACTTTTTTAGAACCAATAGATCCAAAGAGCAACTTCCCTTTATGAAACTCAACAGTAGAGACCGGAAAATGCGGAATATCAGCATAATCTATTTCTTGTTCTACTACCAAATAATCTAAAAATTTTCCTAAGCCTGTTCCAAGTACTACGCCTACTTCTGGATTTAAAATTCCTTTAGAAATTAAAAAATCAGCTGATTGTGAAATTTGTGCTAAATATGTCATGTTAAAAAAAACTATTGTTGGTAAATTTCGTAAATAATAATAAATTTACAAAAAGCCACGCTATGAAAAACCTACTAATATTACTTTGTTTTACCCAAATACTGATGGCACAACCCAAAGATTACGTGAAAATATCACAAGACTTTATTGAAGCAGCAAAATTTGGAGAAGGCAATACCGAAGAATTTGTTTCGCTAATTGCAAATGCAAACGAAACAGACTTAATTAATCAACTTACAAATGACGATCTTAAAAAAGCATTCTTCATAAATCTTTACAATGGATTTACAAATTACGCTTTGAAAAAAGATCCCGAAAAATACAAGAGTCGAAGTGCTTTTTTCACATCAAAACAATTTTTACTTGCGGGCTACGAATTGAGCCTTGACGATATAGAACATGTTTTTTTAAGAAGATCAAGTGTTAAGTACAGTGTGGGGAAATTGAATAAAGTTTTTCCACCAAAACTTGAAAAAAAATTCCGTGTTGACAAATTAGATTACCGCATCCATTTTAGTTTGAATTGCGGTGCCAAAAGCTGTCCACCTATCTTTTTTTATGATCCAAAAAAAATCAATCAGCAACTTGACGTTGCCACAAAAAGTTATTTAACGGGTGACGTAAGTTATGATAAAGAGAAAAACATCTTGCGAGTTCCTGTTTTAATGAGCTGGTTTCGAGGAGATTTTGGAGACAAAAAAGGAATTTTAAAAATTTGCCAAGATTTAAAAATCATACCCGAAAATGTAAATCCTAAATTAGAGTACAACGAATACGATTGGAGTTTATTTCTAGAAAACTTTAAAAACTAAAAAATACAAATGGACAAAAATTATTACAACTCAGACGATTTAAAAAAATTTGGTAACATCGTTGAATTTCAAAAAGAAATGGGCGAAAAATTCTTTAGCTATTACGGAGAAGTCTTCAAAGAAGGTGAATTAACAGCTAGAGAAAAATCTCTGATTGCACTTGCTGTAGCGCATGCCGTTCAATGTCCGTATTGTATTGATGCTTACAGTTCTGATGCCTATGAAAAAGGGTATAGCGAAGGACAAATGATGGAGGCTGTGCATGTTGCAGCAGCCATTCGAGGTGGAGCTAGTTTAGTACACGGAGTTCAAATGATGAATAAAGTCAAGAAAATTAGTTTATGAGCGAATTTGTAAAAGTTAAATTAAAGTCTCTCAAAGCAAATGAAAACCTACTTTCTAAGGCAGCACATCAAATAGCCGTTTTAGAACAAAACCCAGATGTGTTTACCCCGTTTAAAACCCAGTTACATACCATTGGCTTAAGTCCACTTCAACCTACAAGTTTGGAAATTTTTCAAATTAATTTGGGTAAAATGTGCAATCAAGTATGCACACATTGTCACGTAGACGCTGGTCCAGATCGAAAAGAAATCATGACCAAAGAAACGATGGAAGTTATTCTGGAAGTTTTAAAAGTCAATCCTAACTTTAAAATAGTAGACATGACTGGTGGCGCACCGGAAATGAATCCTAATTTTAGATGGTTTATAGAAGAAGTGAGCAAACTTGGAATTCAAATGTATGTGCGTTGTAACTTGACTATCATTACTGCTAACAAAAAGTACAACGACTTACCAGAATTCTTTAAACAACACCAAATAGAGGTTATCTCATCATTACCGTTTTATTCTAAAAATAGAACCGACAAACAAAGAGGTGATGGCGTTTTTGAAAGCTCTATAAAAGCTTTAAAAATGCTCAATGCGGTGGGTTACGGCAAAGCTGATTCAGGTTTAAAACTGAATTTAGTGTACAATCCGGCAGGAGCATTTTTACCACCTGACCAAAATGCATTGGAAAAAGAATACAAAACAGCTTTACAAAAGGATTTTGGAATTGAGTTTAACAATCTGTTTGCTATAACTAATCTGCCTGTGAGCCGATACTTAGATTATTTGATTTCGTCAGGTAACTATGAAGATTACATGACTAAACTCATTGATGCTTTTAACCCTTTGGCTGCTCAAAATGTGATGTGTAGAAATACCATCTCTATAGGTTGGGACGGTTATATTTATGATTGCGATTTCAACCAAATGCTAGAGTTAAAAGTTACTTGCAAAGACGCGCAGCACATTAGTAATTTTGATTCAAATGCCCTTTTAAACAGGACGATTATTGTAAACAATCATTGTTATGGCTGTACCGCAGGTTCTGGTAGCAGTTGTGGTGGTGCTGTTGCTTAAAACGAAACTATGAGAGAAAATATTTCCGAATTTTTATGTACCTACATACTCGTGTTTTGCGGTACTGGTGCTATTATTATCAATCATGAGACAAGTGGTACAGTTACACATGTGGGCATTTGCATCACTTTTGGGTTAATTGTAATGGGGTTAATTTATGGTTTCGGACAAATATCTGGAGCACACATGAATCCAGCCGTAAGTATTGCATTCGCTTTCTTGAAAATACTTCCAATAAAAAAATTGCCTTTTTATATAATTTCTCAGATTTTAGGCGGATTAGCAGCCAGTACAACACTCAAATTATTATTCCCAAAGAATAGTGGATTGGGAGGGACAATTCCATCTGGCACTGACGGTCAATCTTTTGTATTAGAGTTCATTTTGACCTTTATTTTAATGCTTGTTATTTTAACAGTAGCCTTAGGAAACAAAGAACATTCTCCTTTTGCTGGCATTGCCATTGGAGGCGTTGTATTACTCGAAGCCATGTTTGCTGGACCTATATGTGGCGCCTCTATGAATCCTATTAGATCTCTGGCACCTGCCCTTGTTTCTGGCAATTTGAATTCACAATGGCTGTATATAGTAGCTCCTATCACAGCTACTATACTTGCCTCAATTACATGGAAAACCATTTTAAAAGAAAAAAACTTATAGTAACAATATGGAAAATTATTTAGACGCTACAGTAAATTTATACCGAGATGCAGCACTTACTCCCGATATAGGACTGTGCTGTACAACAACACCAATATGGAAATTTCCTGGCTTAGAAATTCCAAAAATAATGCAAGAAATGAATTACGGTTGTGGTAGTACCATTTCGGCTCAAGACTTAATCAACAATCCAAAAATATTATATGTAGGCGTAGGTGGCGGTATGGAATTGCTTCAATTCTCATATTTTTCGCGTCAAAAAGGAGGCGTGATTGGTGTTGATGTTGTTGATGAAATGCTGGAAGCATCCAAACAAAATTTTAAAATTGCAGAGCAGGAAAACCACTGGTTCAAAAGTGAATTTGTCGAATTAAAAAAAGGAGATGCATTAAACCTACCTATCGAAAACGAAAGTATTGATATTGCAGCTCAAAATTGCTTGTTCAATATTTTTAAAACTGATGATTTAAGAAAAGCACTTGAAGAAATGTATCGGGTTCTCAAACCTCACGGAAGATTGGTAATGAGTGATCCAACCTGTGAACAAGAAATGAACGAAACTCTTAAAAATGATGACCATTTAAGAGCACTTTGTTTGAGCGGAAGCATCCCAATCAAGGAGTATATTAAAATGTTGACAGATGTAGGTTTTGGAACTATAGAAATTAGAGGCCGAAGACCGTATCGAATTTTAGACCCTGAAAATTATGCTACCGATGAATTAATTTTCATTGAGAGTATTGAAGTTTGCGCTATCAAAGATCCAATGCCTAGCGATGGACCGTGTGTATTTACAGGAAAAGCAGCTATTTTTTATGGCAAAGACGACTATTTTGATGATAAAAAAGGACATGTCTTGATGAAAAATCAGCCGCTAGCAGTCTGTGACAAAACAGCACAAGCACTAGCCGATTTAAACAGAAGTGATATTTTTATAAGCGAATCAACGTTTCACTACAACGGAGGCGGATGTTGCTAAACACTATAAAGCTGCAGTATTCTTAGTACTGCAGCTTTAATTATTACCTTTTTATGCAAAACAAAAAAGCTATCATTCTTTTTACTAAAAATCCTGAACTAGGAAAAGTCAAAACACGACTTGCCAAGACTATTGGTAACGAAAAAGCACTTGAGATTTACAAAAAATTATTAGTGCACACCCAAGAAATTGTTACTCCTGTTCAAGCGGACAAATTTGTATTCTATTCGGATTCAATTACGGTGGAGGATCAATGGAATGCGGGTTCGTTTCACAAAAAAGTACAAGATGGTGATGACTTAGGCAAACGTATGGCACATGCTTTTCAAGAGATTTTTCACTTAGGTTATGAATCGGTTTGTATTATTGGGAGTGATTGTTACGAACTCACCTCTGCCATTATTGAAAAAGCGTTTTTAGCATTAGAAACGAATGAAACCGTTATAGGCCCAACATTTGATGGTGGGTATTATCTATTAGGAATGAACCAATTTCATGAAACAGTCTTCAATAATAAAACCTGGAGCACTGATACTGTATATATGGACACAATATCAGATTTTCAAAATCTAAACCTATCTTTCTCTACTTTGAATAAATTATCTGACATTGATGAAGAAAAAGATTTACCCGAACATTGGAAATAAAGCAATTTACATACCCTCTTTAAAATAGAAATAACTTTAACATTAAAATTACATTACAAAAAGGCTGTAGCCCATTTTCATGGATACAGAGGTAAAAATAACAATATCAACATCATAAATACAGATAAGTCAGAGACATATCTTATGAAATTAATTAGCTACTTCACTAATAAATTGGATGCGCATTAATCTCAATTCATCTAAATCATAATCCCCATCAAATTCTTTTAGAGCTGCCTCAATATTATCTGACTCTGATTCCATAAAATAATCGTGAATCTCCTCTTGTTGATCCTCATCAAGCATTTCATCAATCCAATACTTGATATTCAATTTAGTCCCTGAGTACACAATCTGCTCCATTTCTTTTAATAAAGCATCCATATTTATCCCCTTGGCAGAGGCAATATCATCTAAGGATAATTTTCTATCTATGTTTTGAATAATGTATAACTTATTTACAGAGTTTACTCCGGTTGATTTAACTACTAAATCTTCTGGTCTTACAATGTCGTTGTCTTCAACATAGCGACTTATCAATTCTAAGAAATCTTTTCCGTATTTTTTAGCTTTACCCTCACCCACTCCATGAATGTTTATCATCTCATCTTGTGTTATAGGATACTTTAAAGCCATGTCCTCAAGAGATGGATCTTGGAAAACTACAAATGGTGGAACCCCTATTTTCTTAGCCACTTTTTTACGTAAATCTCGTAACATCCCCATTAAAACCTCATCGGCAACACCTGTTGATTTGGCTGCTGTTACTATTGCTTCATCAACCGTTTCATTGTATTCATGATCTTCAGACATCATAAAAGAGTGTGGATTTTCAAGGTAATTCAATCCGTTGTTTGTAACTTTTACAATACCGTAGGTCTCAATATCTTTAGATAAAAATCCTGCTACTAAGACCTGTCTTAACAACGCCATCCAATATTTCTCATCGTGATTTGCACCACAACCAAAAAAAGATTGCGTATCGGTTCTATGTGCTTTAATTACGGCGTTGACACGACCTATTAATGTAAAAACAACTTCTTTTGATTTATACAAATGTTTGGTGTCCCGAACTACTTGCAAGAGCTGTATAACTTGATCTTTGGCTTCAACTTTTGTTTTAGGATTACGTACATTATCATCCATATCAGCACCTTCGCCGGTTACTTCATCAAACTCTTCCCCAAAATAATGCAATAAAAACCTTCGTCTAGACATAGATGTTTCGGCGTAAGCCACGACTTCTTGTAACAATGCAAAACCAATTTCTTGTTCGGCAACTGGTTTACCAGACATGAATTTCTCAAGTTTTTCTACATCTTTATAAGAATAGTAGGCCAGACAGTGTCCTTCTCCTCCATCACGACCCGCACGACCCGTTTCTTGATAATAACTTTCAAGTGATTTAGGGATGTCATGGTGAATCACAAACCGAACATCGGGCTTATCAATTCCCATCCCAAAAGCGATGGTTGCAACCACAACATCAACATCTTCCATTAAAAACATGTCTTGGTGTTTGGCTCTAGTTTTAGCATCTAGACCCGCATGGTAAGGAACAGCTGATATACCATTAACCTGCAAAACTTCGGCAATTGCCTCTACTTTTTTACGGCTTAAGCAATAAATAATACCTGATTTTCCTTTGTGTTGTTTTATAAATCGAATGATATCCGACTCTATATTTTTTGTCTTTGTACGTACTTCGTAATATAAATTTGGTCTGTTGAACGAGGCTTTAAAAGTTGTCGCATCAGACATATCCAAATTTTTCAAGATATCCTCTTGTACTTTTGGCGTAGCCGTAGCCGTAAGTCCTATAATAGGTACATCACCCAATTGCTTGATGATGTGTTTTAGATTTCTATACTCGGGTCTAAAATCATGACCCCATTCTGAAATGCAGTGCGCTTCATCAATGGCAACAAATGAAATGGTGACACTTTTTAAAAAAGTCACATATTCTTCTTTTGTTAAAGACTCGGGAGCCACATACAAAAGCTTGGTTAAGCCTGATGAAATATCTTTTTTTACCTGAGTAATCTCCGTTTTATTTAACGATGAATTCAATACATGCGCAATACCATTCTCTGAAGAAAGGCTTCGTATAGCATCGACTTGGTTCTTCATTAATGCAATAAGAGGAGAAACCACAATTGCAGTTCCCTCTTGAATTAAAGCTGGCAATTGATAACAAAGTGATTTTCCTCCACCAGTAGGCATTATCACAAATGTATTTTGCTGATTAAGGATGCTCTTAATCACCTGCTCTTGCAATCCCTTAAATTGGCTAAAGCCAAAATACTTCTTTAATTCTTTGTGTATGTCAATTTCGTTTGAATTCATTCTTTATTACGTGGTATTTTGTATAAATTTGCAATATCTAAAGGTACAAATTTCTTTTACACTTACAAATTTTAATTATTCTGTTTTGAATTCAAAAGAAAATATATTGGCTAGTGCCAAAAAAACCATTTTATCTGAAAGCCAATCAATAGCAAAACTTACTGATTATCTGGATGAAAACTTCGCTAATACTGTAAACTCAATCTACAATTCAAAAGGGAGATTAGTCGTTACTGGAATAGGAAAAAGCGCCATCATAGCACAAAAAATGGTAGCTTCATTCAATTCTACAGGAACACCTTCTTTGTTTTTACACGCATCAGAGGCTATTCATGGAGATTTAGGCATGATACAATATGAGGACGTTATTATCTGTATTTCAAAAAGTGGTAATAGTCCTGAGATAAAAGTGCTCGTTCCGTTATTAAAGCGTTTTGGAAATACATTGATTGCAATCACCGGAAATACAGCATCATTCTTAGCAAAAGGATCTGATTATGTTTTAAACACCACTATTGATTCCGAGTCTTGCCCTAATAATCTTGCCCCAACAAACAGTACAACCGCACAACTTGTTATGGGTGATGCACTTGTTGTATGCTTGATGGAATTAAGAGATTTTAAACCCGAGGATTTTGCAGTTTATCATCCTGGAGGTGCTCTAGGCAAAAAATTATTACTGCGAGTTAAAGACATGCTGGAACACAGTTTAAAACCAGCAGTAACGGCAGATGCCTCTATAAAAAAAGTGATTTTTGAAATTTCAGAAAAACGTTTGGGCGTTACAGCTGTTGTAGAGAATAACATTGTCATAGGAATAATTACTGATGGTGACATACGTAGAATGTTGAACGAAAGGGATACCTTTACGGAACTAACAGCAAGTGACATCATGACTAAAAATCCTAAAATCACTACATCCGAAGCTATGGTAGTAGACGCCTTGAACACCATGGAAGATTTTGCTATTACCCAGCTTGTAGTAGTTGATCGAGGAGTCTACAAGGGAGTATTGCATTTGCATGATATTTTAAAAGAAGGAATCGTATAATGGCAAAAAAAAATCTAAACGAAATGTCGTTTTTAGACCATCTAGAAGAGTTGAGATGGTTATTGGTACGCAGCACTGTAGCAGTATTAATACTAGCTACGGTTGCATTTTTACTTAGTGATTATATATTTGACGTCATTATTTTTGGCCCAACAAAAGCTGATTTTGTAACGTATCGATTCTTTTGTGATTTATCCAGTCAGCTGGGCAATTCCGATTTGATTTGTGTTAAAGAAATGCCGTTTATTATCCAAAACACAAATATGGAGGGACAAGTAAATGTGCTTATTTGGTCGTGTATCACTGGGGGCTTCATTCTTGCTTTCCCTTTTATTCTTTGGGAAGTCTGGAAATTCATCAGTCCTGCCTTATATGAATCAGAAAAAAAACATGCTAAATTATTTATTTTTTCTTCTTCTATGCTGTTTTTTATGGGTGTCCTTTTTGGATATTACATAATAGTTCCAATGTCTGTTAACTTCTTTGCTACATTTACAGTAAGTAATGTGGTGATCAACCAATTTAATATAGATTCTTATATAGGCATGGTAAAAACAAGTGTCATAGCTTGTGGCCTGTTTTTTGAGTTACCAATAATTATTTATTTTCTGACAAAAGTAGGGCTTGTAACTCCCGTTTTTTTGAGAAAATACTGGAAATACGCCGTCATTATCATCCTTGTTGTCGCGGCAATTGTAACACCGCCAGATGTTGTAAGTCAAATTATAGTAACCATACCTATGCTAATCATTTATGAAGCAAGTATTTTAATATCAAAAATAGTAGTAAAAAATCAAAACAAACAAAATGGCTGATATCATTCAAGAATTCAATGAGTACCGTTCAAAAATGAACGAAAAATTACTAGCAGATAACAATAAAATTGTAAAAAGAATTTTTAATCTTGACACCAATGCTTACGCTGCAGGCGCATTAGATGTTAAAACAAAAGAACTTCTAGGTCTTGTAGCATCTGCTGTATTACGTTGCGATGATTGCGTTAAATACCATTTAGAAACAAGCCACAAAGAAGGTGTAACCAAAGAGGAAATGATGGAAGCTATGGGAATTGCTACACTTGTAGGCGGTACCATTGTTGTACCTCATTTAAGAAGAGCCTATGAATTCTGGGAAGCGCTTGAAGAAAATGATGCTAAATAAAAGTATTAGCAGAACCTAAAGGTTTTTATATCTATAAAAAAAACTATCAATGTACCCAATTATTTGAAAGTGCACATTTCAAATTAAACTACAAACCCATTAAACTGATAACTTAAATGCAATTAAGAGCCGAAAATTTAATTAAAACATACAAGGGAAGAAGCGTTGTAAAAGGGATTTCTGTAGAGGTAAATCAAGGAGAAATTGTAGGTTTACTTGGGCCTAATGGTGCTGGAAAAACTACCTCATTTTACATGATAGTAGGATTGGTTAAACCCAATTCAGGAAATATTTTTTTAGACGATTTAAACATTACTGACTATCCTATGTACAAGCGTGCGCAGCAAGGCATAGGATATCTTGCTCAAGAAGCATCCGTTTTTAGAAAATTAAGCATTGAAGATAACATTCTCAGTGTATTGCAGTTGACTACACTTTCAAAAGCAGAACAAGAAGCTAAAATGGAAAGTTTAATTGAAGAATTTAGTTTAGAACACATTCGTACAAACCGTGGTGATTTACTTTCGGGTGGAGAACGACGCAGAACCGAAATTGCAAGATGTTTGGCCACCGACCCTAAATTTATTTTGCTTGATGAACCTTTTGCAGGGGTTGATCCAGTAGCGGTAGAGGACATTCAAAGAATTGTGGCACAATTGAAAAACAAAAATATTGGTATCTTAATAACTGATCACAACGTACAAGAAACTCTTGCTATTACTGACAAAACCTACTTAATGTTTGAAGGCGGTATTCTTAAAGCAGGAATTCCCGAAGAATTAGTGGAGGACGAAATGGTACGAAGAGTATATCTTGGTCAAAATTTTGAATTGAGAAAAAGAAAATTAGAATTTTAATTTATCACTAATTACAGTAAACTTCTTTTGGTTATTCCTCTAAGGTGATGTGTTGCAATTGTTGCAAATCTCCGTTATAAATATTAACGTCTACATTGCCTTTTATACCTGGAACCGTTGCTTTTTCTGTAAATTGCCAAAACAACCAATTGTCTTTCATTTCTTCTCGATAAAAATTATAATTGGCAATCCAAAAAAGGTAGTCACTAAACTCTTCTTTCAAAAAATCATCGTAATAACGTTCTCCGGTATAAATTATGGGCTTTACTTGATAATGTGCTTCAACCGCCTGCAACCATCTTCTCAAACCTAGTTTTAAATTTTGAATGGATTGATTTATTGGAAGTTTTTCAAGGTCAACCACTGGAGGCAAATCCCCTTTTTGTAGGGTAACTGTCTTTATAAAAAATCGGGCTTGCTCTATTGAATTTTCATTGGGACGATAATAATGATAGGCTCCTCGAATCATTTTATTTTTTTTGGCACCAGCCCAATTTTGATCAAATTTTCTATCTTTTCTATCTTTTCCTACCGTGGCTCTAATAAATACAAATTGAATGGGATATTGTTGCTCCAATGTATCAACATACGACCAACTTATTTTTCCTTGGTATTCAGAAACATCTATACCCACACTTTTTCCGTTGCTTTTTTCAAGGACCTGAACATTTCTAATGTCTGAAATACGTTTTTCTTCAGTAGTTTGGGAATTTGCTTTATTGGATTTAAATCCTAAATAATACGCAAGACCTCCTCTATAATGATAGCCCAGATATAAAATTAGACCAAAAAAACAAACAACTAAAAACCACCAAAAAAGTGTACCCTTAGAACGATTCGTTTTTCTAGTAGTCGTTCTATTATATGAATGCTTTCTTGTACTGACTTTTTTTTTCATTACAAAAATTACTTTTGTAAAAATTTATTTTGGATTACAGAAAGAAGGATATAGAAAGTAATTAACAACGGTATTCCTAGAAACCCAAAAAATAGCATAAGGCAAAGTGAAACTGCAAGAAATACTATTTGTAATGCATTCTCTCTGAAGCTAAACTTTTTGATTTTTAATGAAAATAAAGGAATCTCAGCATTGAGCATGAAAGCACTCGATAGTGTGATTACTAATAAAAACCAATCATTAGTTAGTAATTCAATTACAATTAAGGAATCAGTACTTGCTAAAACTAGAGGTAAACTTAAAATAAAAAGCGCATTTGCTGGAGTGGGAAGTCCTATAAAAGAATCGGATTGACGGGTGTCTATATTGAAATTAGCCAATCTATAGCAAGAACCTAGTGCAATTATAAAACCTAAATAAGGGAAATACTGCCATGGTGCAGCTGCCGCAGTACTTAAATTACTAATCATCATGTGGTACATAACCACCGCTGGTACTACACCGCTTGTAACCATATCAGCTAATGAATCAAGTTGCAACCCTAATGGGCTAGACACCTTGAACAAACGGGCAAAAAAACCATCAAAAAAATCTAAAAAAATTCCGAGGCACACAAAAAAGAAAGCCATTTTAAAATCTTGATGAAAAGCAAAAACAAGCGCAATACAACCAGAAAAAAGATTGAGTAATGTGATACTATTAGGAATGTGTTTTTTAAGCATTATCTGTGGAGCGTTATAAATTTACAGTACAAATTTAGTACAATAAGTCTTTGAAATGCATGTTTTTTTTAAATCATACATTTAAAATTGGTACAAAGCATTATACTATCCACTATTAAAAATGGGACATCATACTTTTACAATCGTTATGGCGTTATAATTCAATTTACTAATAGTATGAAGCTCATTAAAAAATTCTATTTTTGAAAAAAAATTGCACTACATAAAAAAAACCTCATAATTGAAAAAAAGTCTTTTCATAATTATTCTATGCATAAGTAGCGCTGCTAGTAGTCAAACCGTACGAAAATATTCAAATGAATTCATGAATATTGGTGTTGATGCTGCGGCATTAGGACGATCAAATACTGTTGTTGCTTCTACAAAAGATGTTAACTCTGGTTACTGGAATCCTGCTGGATTGATAGGTCTTGAAGATCATCAAGCCTCATTTATGCATGCTAATTATTTTGCCAATATAGCTCAATACGATTATCTTGCCTATGCCAGTCCTATTGATGAGCGCAGTGCATGGGGAATTTCTTTGATCCGTTTTGGGGTGGATGATATTTTAAACACCACTGAACTTATTGATAGCGAAGGGAATATTGACTACAATAGAATCAGCTTATTTTCAACGGCTGATTATGGTTTTACCTTTTCGTATGCTCGAAAGCTACCCGTACCCGGATTTCAATATGGGATTAATGCAAAAATAATTCGGCGTATCATAGGGAAGTTTGCAAACTCATGGGGATTTGGTTTTGATGCTGGAATTCAATTTGAAAAAAATAATTGGCAATTTGGATTGATGGTTAGAGACATTACCACTACCTACAACGTATGGGATATCAATGAAAAAGAATACCAAAAAATTGCCAATGCTATTCCAGGTGAAAACCAAGAATTGCCCGAAAGCGCCGAAATTACTGCACCAAAAGTCCAACTAGGATTGGCAAAAAAATTCATATTTAGATACGATTACAGCATTGAGGCCGCAGTAAACATGAACATGCGATTTGCTAGAACAAATGATTTAATTTCAACAGATGGCATTAGTGTAGATCCTGCTGTAGGACTAGAATTTGGCTATACCGATTTGGTTTTTATCCGAACTGGAATGGGGAATTTTCAAAACGTAATGCAACTAGACGGGAGTGAAAAAATAGGTTTTCAGCCCAATATAGGATTAGGATTCAAGTATAAAGGTATTCAAATAGATTATGCTTTGACAGATATAGGCAATCAAAGCAGGGCTTTGTATTCTAATATTTTTTCTATAAAAGTAGATTTGAGTATGTTTCGCAATTAAAATTTGATAAAGATTTTTCAAGTTTGTTTTGAACAAAAAGAAAGCTGTTAAAGCTTATTATTTTTATATTTGTTTTCTGTTTCATTACTACAAATACATCTAAACTACATGAACATGCTAGCATCAATGATTAAAAAAAATGCACTTATACTTTGTTTTTTAATCGCATCTCAATGGGTTTTCAGTCAAAAAACTTTATTATCAAATAGTTCTAAAGTAAGTGTAATTACTTGTGGAACAGGAAATGAATCGTATTCCCTTTTTGGACACACTGCGCTTCGTATACAAGATTCTGCAAACGCTTTGGATTTGGTTTATAATTATGGCGCATTTGATTTTCAAACCCCAAATTTTGTTATGAAATTTGTAAAAGGAGACTTGCAATATTTTGCTGCAGTCCATACATTTCCCGAATTTATTTCCCAATACCAATACGAGCAACGCTCTGTTTTTGAACAAGAATTGCAGCTTACTTTATCTCAAAAGCAAGATTTATTTGACGCTATAAACTCCTCACTAACATCTGGTTCTAGTTATTATACTTATAAATTTATAGATAAAAATTGCACCTCAATGGTGGTTGACCTGATCAATAAAACGCTCCAAACGAAACTAATTGTAAATAAATACCACCAAGACGAGACATACAGAGCTATTTTGTTTCCCTATTTTCAAAATCACTTTTATGAAAAACTGGGAACAAGTATCATTTTTGGCACCAAAGTAGATCAACTAGGAATACAACTTTTTTTACCCTTTCAATTATTGGAAAGCTTGAAAAAAATTCAATATCAAAATAACCCAATTGTATCAGAAACTAAAACACTGCTTTCACTTAACAAGGAAGCTCCGTTTTCCTACTGGAACAATCCTTACACTTATTTCGCTTTACTTTTTTTTATAGTGTTACTTAACAAGCGATTTATAAATTTATTTTTCTTGAGTATAATGGCTTGCATTGGGTTCTTTTTCACTTTTGCATGGTTTTATTCCTTGCATCTTGAACTGGAAAATAATTATAATATTTTGCTTTTTAATCCTACACTGCTTGGCTTTTTATTCTTTTTTTGGAGAAAAAATAAAAAGGGAATTTACAGACTTGCTCTTTTTAACCTACTTTGTTTATTTGTTTATCTGGTAATAATGATCAACAAAGTTCACCTTATTGTTGTGTTGCCATTACTTGTAACTTCTGGAATCATTTTAGTGAGAATTGCCATTCAAAACAAACGTAGAATTCCAATTATTATCTAAGTGTTCAATTAAAAATATAATTTACTGACCGCGATAAAACAAAACGGTTGTAATGGTTTTAAAAACTATATTAAGATCAAGATAGATACTACGGTGTTTGATGTAGTATAAGTCATATTGCAACTTTATAACACTATCTGATATGGTATCGCCATAAGAATAATTAACTTGTGCCCAACCGGTGAGTCCTGGTTTAATAATATGACGAGTATCATAGAAAGGCATAATAGCACCTATTTCTTTGACAAAAACAGGACGTTCTGGACGTGGACCTATAACTGACATATCGCCTTTTATAATGTTGATAAATTGTGGGAATTCATCAATTCTAGTTTTTCTTAAAAACTTTCCAAAAGCAGTAACACGACAATCATTTACGGTTGTAAAAACTGCGCCATTTTTTTCGGCATTTTCGATCATCGTACGGAATTTCAAGATTTGAAAAACAATACCGTTTTTACCCACGCGCTCTTGTAAATAAAACAAACTTCCTTTATTGCCAATACTATTTCCTATCCATAAAAATGGGATCAAACACAAACCAATAAAAACACCTAACAAAGCAATTGCAATCTCACAGAATCTCACAATTAATAAATACAACTTGTTATGATTGCTTCGACTAAAAGGAAAGCAGCGGTAAAAATCTTTTTCCATGTACTGAATAGGGATACGCTGGGTTTTACTTTCGTATACTTGAGTATATTCTCTAATTACTGTTCCCGACTCTAAAACATGGAGTAAATTTTGATACAAGATAGTATCCATACCCTCTTCATGATTTGTAGCCACAACAATTTCGGATACTTTATTTTCTTTGACAAATTGCAACAGATCACTGGCCGTGATTTCAGGCACATAGTTGTAATGTTTACTTTCTGTATCAGGTTGTGAAACATTAGCATACGCTAAAATTTTATAATGCGGGTCAATATCTTCAAGACCATCTATAAGTTCTTGAACTCGTTTTTCGTCACAAATTAAAACTGCATTTTGATAAAATCTAGTAGAAGCTAAAAAAACAACATACAAGATGCGCCAAGCATATAATGAGAGGAAAGTAACACTGAAAAACAATAATATTTGCAGCCTACTACTTGGTAAAACAGGCGAGAAAAAAGGTGTTAACAGATATACCAATGCAGTAACAGAGGCGGTAATTAAAGTACTTTTTAAAACTTGAAATTGATTGCTTGCTACCTGCAAGTTGTACATTTCGAAAATGGTACCAAAGAAATTGATATATACCGCAAGAACTATTGTCCAATAATAATTTGTTGCTGAAATGCTAAAATAATCGAACACAAAAAACTGACCCAGTGCGTATAAGGCCGTTAAAACAAACAGAACATCAAATAGGCGTAGAATTAACTTTCGCTCTGAAATTTCAAAATGTATTTTGCCAATAGAAAACATAAATCGTATTATGATTGGTACTGCAAGATAGCACTTTTAAGAGGAGATAAATTTAGAAAATCTTTGTTTTTTTTTAACAAATATAGCGACTCGAAAAAAGGAAGCGAAAACTATAATATTAAAGTATATCGCATAGAATATAAACTATGCTGCTAACATACAAATTATTACGTTTCATCTCTTGACGAAGTGCGTAGTTGTACATTTAACAGTGCCAAAGAATAAATAAACGCAGGTGCCGCTGTACGCATAGCCGCATGGTTGATTGTGAGAAACCAAAACACTACAAAACAAATTAAATACATGTTAAACTTGTTTTCAACAAATAAAACAAAAGGTGTTACTAGCAAAATTAATAATCCTACCAAACCTAAGGATCCATGCTCAGCAAGCATTCTAGTTATTTCATCATGAGATACAACTTTAATACCTAATTGCTGCTCTCTGATCTCTACTCCCTTTCCTACACCTACACCAAAAATCGGATTTTTCAGAAACATGTTGATTTCATTTTGAGCCACATCTTCTCTTCCTGTAAACTGGCTTTGCTTTGCTCTTCCCGCAGCATCTTGATTGGAATAACGTTTATCAATAAGTCCACCAGTTTGATACGAGGAGTAAGACCAAATAGCCATCATAGCGAGCGATATAATAATGAAGATATAACTTAATTTAACTTTTCCTCCACTATTTGACTTGAAATATAAGAACAACAACAACATAACAATCATAAAAAAACCAGTAATCATACCTCCTCTTGAAAAAGTAACCATACCCCTGTAACTAATATTCAAAGCAATTATCAAATTAAGTACAACCAAAAACGTATTTTTTGATTCTAAAATAATTCTCGAAAAAAAAATAAACATTCCTAAACCTAGAAAAGTGGCAACTTGGTTCGGCCCAAACCCCCCGGATGTTTCAAAACTGGATTGGGTTCCTGTAATTACAGCTCGAACATTGGGTGTATAAAAAATAAGATAAACAGTACAGCTTACAATAGGTAATCCCACACAAAGAAGGATTGAATTCATCTGAGCCAAACTTATTCTTCTACGATAAGTATACAAAGAAGCAAACGCCAAACAAATAGGTCCAGAAATATTAAACCCAATCGCATTTTTTATATTCGTATTGAAATTCAGTACAAAAGTAGACATGATTACCCCAGGAATAAGAAGGAATAAAAAAAACCAATACGGAAAAGCAGAACGAGAAAATCCCTTAAAATACATTCCCAAAAACAAAAAAATAATGACCTCATATTTTGAAAATTCATAGGAAATATTTCCTCCGGTCATTCTTAAAATTATTTCGCTACCTACAACATAAGCAGCTACTTGCAAGCATTCATTATTTGCATTTTGCTTTTTAACAACATAATAAATCCCTAAAAAAAACACGGCGTATCCATATAATTTGGACACAAAAGGAACTACAAAAACAAGCATACCAAGTACGGCATGCAGGAGAATTAGAAACAAATAGGCCTTATCTTCTTTTTTCATGTATTGCGCTTTTCCAACCAACTTAAATAAAGTGAAATAACATGCTCTTCTGAGAATTTTGCATGAACAGTTTCTTTCAGCTTTGCGCCAAAAGTAATTCGTTTTACCTCATCCTGCATCAAAAGTAGCAGTTTTTCATAGAATATTTTTGAATTTTGAACTACGAGATAGCCATTTTCATCATTACTAATTACAGCGCCATTTTCCCCGACATCAGTTACAACGGTGGCCAAGCCTGCACTACCATACTCTAACAAAGCGAGAGGTAGCCCTTCAGAAGATGAAGTCAATATCCCAATTGTCGCTTGGTGTAAAACATTAGAAACATCACTTCTGGATCCATAGATAAAAACGGTTTGCTCAAGATTAAGAGCTATAATATTTTTTTTTAAAGCATGTGAATAATCATCATTAAAGTCTTTACCTACAAGATGAAAGGTCCAGTCAGGATGGGAATTCTGGACTAAAACAGCAACTTCTAAAAGTAGAGTATGATTTTTTTGAATCCTCAAATTAGCTAAGGATACAATTCGTTTTCCCACTTCACCATGTAACTTGCTTGTACTATTCTCGAGTTTTTGGGGAGTTGTAAAATTTTCTAAATAAATAACATTGTTACTAAACCCTTTTGTTTCAGCCCAATTTTTTAATTTTTGGTTTACACCAATAATCCCATTGAAAAAGGGTAAAATGAAACGCAATACCAGTGTGGGTCTAGCTTGTAAAAACTCACTATCACCATAATGATCGTGCCAAATTAATTGTAAAGAAGGACGTAGCAGTTTTACCATAAAAGCTAAAAAGAAGGAGGTACTATGAGCATGAATCACTTCAATTTTATTTTTAGTAACATATTGGCGAAAAGCCCAAATAGCTTTAAAATCAAAGGTTCGTTTTTTGTTTAAAAAAAAATAAGCGGTTTTAAATTCGATATGCTCTCGCAATGGTCCTTCCTGACGCGTGCATACAATCCCCGAAAAATCAATTCTTTTGTTTAGCGCATTGGCATAATTCACAGCCATTCGTTCAGCGCCTCCAGCAGCAAGTGTATCTATGAGTTGTATGATTCTCATGGTTGTAAAAGCAATTGTATTTCGTTTTCAAAACGCTCTATTGTATATGCTCTGGACCAATCAGCTGCCGCTTTGCGTTTTATTTCTTGCATAGTAGTATCTTGTAAAAGAGCAAAAATCTCTTTACTATCCTGCTCTAATTGCATGGTAAGCAAAACTCCTCTTTTGCCAAAATCTAACATATTTGGAACGCAAGATACGGAAGTTGCTAATGGAATACAGCCCCAAAACATCCCTTCGGCAATGGCTTTGGGCCAACCCTCACTATTCGAAGGTAATATCACAAAATGACTGGATTGATAGGCATTTTTTACCACTTCACTACTTTGATTTCCCATTACGGTAATCCATTGAGACAAATTATTAGTATTGACATACTCTTCTAAAGAAACTTTTAAAGGTCCGTCACCATAGATTTTTAAAGTAACACTACAATCTTGATGTAGTAATTTTTCGATAAGCTTTATGGCGTAAAGAGGATTTTTCCCAGATACCAATGCACCCACAAAGACAAACGTAAAGACAGCATTTGGACTCCATGGTTCAAGTGGAACTATTTCGTTTTCTGAATAACTTGCCGTAAAAAAAGGTTTGCAATTTAAACTGTTGTTTTTCCATTCACCATACACCAAAACATTCATGTTCTTGCTCCAGAAAGTAGAATTCAAAATCCACTTTTGCAACCTATACGTCCAAGGTTGTTTTGCATTAGGATCCCAATTGCCTGCATACTTAGCTGTTTTTGGGGTGTTAGGAAAAAATATTTGAACGATACAGCCCAGCATTCCTATATTTCCAGGACATCGTAAATGAATATGATCTGCCTTTTGCATTGCTTTAAAAAGCTGGATGCAAATTTTTGGAATTTTAAAAAAAGCCTGCAATGCACTCTTAAAATGAAGCACATCAAAACGTGCTACAGGTACAAATTGTAATCTATTGTGTGCATAAAAAGCATCAATTACTGTATGCCTTTCGTTTTGTAAAGGAGCAATAAAAGTTGCTGTATCACAATGTTTTAACCACAAATTCATTTCTTTTACATAAGGAGCATAGGCATAATAACGCCCGTCTTTATGAACATGAGGAACATGGGTAATAACGAGAAGTCTCATTTTTTTAATTGATAAAACTCCGTTAATAAGTCTTTTGAAGATCGGGGCTGAGAATCTTTTTGAAAAGTAAACGCATACCCTTTTGGCATTGAAACGGATCGTCTGGTAAGACTAGCTTTCGGGCGGTCTAGATATTTCATCCATCCTAATGTCAATCTAGTAACAAACAACCATGCACTCCTTATCCACCTAGTAGAAGAAGTATTGATAAAAAAATTAGATACCGTAACCGCTACATTTGCTGCGTTACCCTCAGTTATTTCAGAAGTAACAACGGCACATTCCCGAAACAAACTTCGCATACCAGTAAAAGTAAATCTAAAAAAATCATAGGGTTCAGCATGATATGGAAATGATTGTGGAGCTTCTATTTGCAAGAAACCATTTATTTTGGTAACCCTTTGTAATTCTTCACAAAAAAGCCACGGATGCAAAGTATGCTCTATAACTTGTGCCGCAAGAACAAGGTCAAAACAAGCATTTTCAAACGGGATGTAATGCCCGTCAAAAATATAATCTGGTTTAAAAGTAGCATGAACATCAGTGGTTATAACCTCGCCATCACTGAAAATATTTTTATAATAAGTAGCCTTTTCGCCCACACCTATAATAAGTACTTTACTGTCTTTAGTCAACCTTTTTGCCAGTTCAATATACCGCTGATCCATATTAAAATCAGCACATAAAGCAGGTAACATTTTTCTACGGATGTAATTTTTGAGGTTTGAGGTGTCTAAATGAGCCCCGTTTTGAGTAGTCACTTTGGCTTTGCAAATATCCTCGTAACAGAACATAGATTCCGATCCAAAAAGAACTGGAATCCCATTAAAAACAGGCAACTGACTACCATCTTCAAAATGAAAAAAATCTTTTGTAGATGATATTAATTTAGCGTGTGTATCAGGATGAATAATGTGTTTTTGCATACAGTAGGGTAAATTGTGGCATTCAAATTTAATGCTTTTTTATTCTAAAAGCCAACGGAATTCTTAGCGAATCTTTTGCAATTACATTAAAGGCCTCCATAATCCCTACTTTGTATTTGCGGCGGATAAAATAAAACCGATGTCCAACCTACAACTCTTCCTATGGTTTCTAAAAATGCAGCTTTTTTATCATTGCCTTTCAAAGAATTTGTACCTCTGATGCACAATAACAAAACGGTAATTGCATGCCATTTGAGCCTATCCTTGATTTTAGGATTTGGATTCTTCACTCGCCACACGTACCAACCGTTTCGAACAACCATTTTACCATATTTATATTGATTTGGTCTACCATAAGGTTCGTGATAATGGTGCAATTGAGCCTTTGTATTGATAACATTTTTACCATATTGCATGACTCTCAAACTGAAATCAGCATCTTCATACAAGCCATATCCTTCAAAATAAGTAGAAAATTGCAACTCCTTAAAAACACTTGCCCGAAAGGACATTGACATGCCAATTAACAAATCTACATCATAGATTTTGCCTGTCAAGGGATAACCGCAAGTGCGACCATGAGAGAAATTAGGCATTTTTCCCGGATGTAATGGAGAAGACAAACCCAGATAATTACGAACTACATTACGTAATCCTTCGGGATAAACGTAATTTTCCCATTGATAAAAATAATGAGGATGATAAGAAATATTCGGTTTTTTTTCTTGCCATTTATTTTCGTTCACCGCAACACCTCCCACTCCTACAAGGCCTTCATCCTCTTTGAATGTTTTGATGATTTCCAAGCAATAATTGGGAGTAAGTATGGTATCATCGTCTAGAAAACAAATCACTTGGGAACTTCTATCACTTTTTTGAATGCCAAAATTTCTTTGCTTTGTCAAACCTCTTTCTGATTCACTTACTTTGTAATAAGCCACCTTAGCAAAATCATGTTGTGCAACAGCATTTTCAGTATCTTGGTTCTCACTGCCATCAATGATTAAAATTTCATCTGGATAAAGGGACTGCTTCGCAACAGATTGCAAAAGTTTCACCACGGCTTGTGGGCGCATGTACGTACATATAATGAGACTAAACTTCATTCATTCTATTTTTAAAAACACGGTATATAGTACTAAAATAAGCTTCTCGTTCTAAAAAATTCAACCATAAATTACGGTTGTCAATTTGCATTTGAATAAAATCTTTTGGTTCAATATCAGTGTGAAAAGCAACCAACTCTTGTATCATGTTTCCCTCAGATACCATCACGCAATGTTTACTCCAATCAATTTGATCATCTAGAGGCAATCGAATATCCGTGTTAACCACTACTGGAATCCTTCCCATGGCCAACGTTTCATAAAACCTAACCGAAAAATTTCCTGCTCCACGCATGCAAAACGTGTACGGATTAGCAGCAATATTATCAAAAAATTCCTGTCTTGCAATGACTTTGTCCTGAACTGTTTTTGCACCAGCACTATAATTTTTTCTCAAAATGAAATTAGTTGCTACTTTTTCACTTTTTGATAATTGTTTTAAAAAGTGATAGCGTTTTGTACTAGAAGGATAAAAATTTTGAAAATCAGCTTGTTCCCGCTTTAAAATTATATCTAAATTATTTTTAAAATACCCAATTAATTCTTTTAACTGTTTAGTAATTGAATTAGCTGCATGCCCCACAAACCCTATTTGAGGCAACGCAATTTTAGGAATAGCAACTACTACTTGATCTTTATTTTGAAAGGGATCATTGATAAAAGACGGCAAAATAAAAGTAGTCCTTGGTAACTTAGAATGAAAACCACCGTTTCTAAATACATGAACAGCCGAGTCTAATGTTAATCCAAAATCTCCCCCAGAATACAGCCAAACTATTTTACGCCTTTTTTGGGCCTCAGAAATAAATTGATTTAAATCCCTACGGGTACCAAACCGTCGCAAATTTACAGGAACTATTGCTACATCACACGCTTCAAGAGTTGATACGAACTCATAAAGGGTATGCAAAATACTATTCTCCGTATAACACAAATCAAACAACAACGGAAAAACTTCTTTGCGGTTTTCAGGAGTTATAAACAGATGATTGGTATAAATTTTTAGCATTTGTATTATTTGCTTTTCTTAATGAAAATAGTATTGAATGTCAACGTGTTAAAACTCTCCATTTCAATACACTTTTTATTCTCCACATCGTATCGAATAGGTACAAAGTTAAAAGAAAGTAATAATTCAAATATTTGTTGGTTGGTATGACCAAATTTCAAATTAGACGAGTTTAACTCAATAATAATATATTTGAGACTTTCACGCTTTAGTATAGCTGTTGCTCCTTTTAGAACAAAATATTCATAACCTTCAACATCAACTTTCAAAAAAGTTGGAGCTTTATCTATAAGAATTGTGTCGAGTTTTTTTACCTCAACGGTAACACATCCTGATTCCTGCTCTAAAGCAACTGCATTCATGACTCCCTTATGCTGTGTAAAATTCAAAAAGGATTCCTCTTCACCTATTCCAATATTATATGTTGTGATTTTTTGCGATAGATTATTTAAGTCTATATTTTTTGTCAATTTTACAAACGTGGATGGTATAGGTTCAAAAGCTATTACATCTGCTTCACATATTCCTGCAGCCAGTAAAGTAAAATGCCCCACATTTGCTCCAACATCAATAAACAAGTCCTTTGATTTTAAATGATGCAACAAAAACATAGAATCTTCGTAATCAAATAGTTTATAATAAATATTTGCCACAATACCTGCATCTCCTTTTTGAGCATAAAACTTCAAACCATCAATCCAATCATACTGTCTTGGTTTAGGATGTAAACTTTGAATACTATTGAATGAAACATATCTAAAAAAAGCTTTCCACACAGTACCTTTTGTTAATGGATGCTGCTTAAAGTCATCCCATCTTTTGAGTAATTTAGCATAGGTGTATTTAATTCTCATGTTGTCCCATTTTTAATTTTTGTGCCCAAAAAAAACTTCTTTCCCATTTTTTATTAAAATTACAAACAAAAAGAATACTCTTTAAAATGGGTTCTTTTTTTAGAAGCTTAAAAAAAAGTAAGAGTTTAAAACCTTTTAATTGCTTTAAGGTAAAATGTTTTAAATACACATACAATATAGTAGGTGATGGTTTGGGTTGAATGCAATCTTGTTCCCATAATTGAGGCAGTGGCGTTCTAAAACCTCCCGACGGTGCTTTGAGATGCGTGATTTTTAAACTGGGAAAATAAATAATATCACAACCTGAATTTCGTAGTTGTAGACCAAAATCAGTATCCTCTCCATAACCAAATTCTAATGCCTTGTCAAATCGAATATTTTTTAAGGATGGTGCAGCTACAAAACTATTTCCAGACCCAAAAATACCCGATTGATGAATGGTATTGAATATTTGAGTTTCACCCTCCTGCAAATAAGCAGTAGTTATAGCTTCTAAGCCATACATTGTTGCGTTTTGTAACACATCCCGAATCAAATGTTGTCCAAAACGGTTGTCATCATCCCCAAGAAATACCCACTCGCTTTCCACTAGATCTAAAGCTAGATTTCGTGCATTGCAAGCACCAGTTTGATGTGTAAAGATGTGTTTTACAACAAAAGGCCAGTGTTTTCCTTGCAAATATTCTAGTTCTGAAATACTATCAGGAACAGGATTTTGCTCAATCACAATTACATGTACAGGCAAATGAGATTGGGCAGCCAAATCAAGAAGTACATCATACAAATACACTTTCCTTCCCAAAGTAGGAATGATAACATCAATAGAAGGCAACTCTTGAGCATCTTGGGCAGCATCTGTCATTAAGGACTCAAAATTAAGGTCCATATGCAAGCGACTTTTAAAAAACAAGGCCTTTAAAAGAGGAAAAAAAGCGAATCGTTTTTCATAAATCAACATCATAAAAAATAAAAAGAACACCCATTGCTTTTTAAAATGCTGACTCACAAACTTAAAAGCTGCAAAGGTACTAATAGGCTTTTCATGAATTACATCTTGATTATCAAACAATAATTGTGGTGCAGCATAACAAAACAGGCCTTTGATCATTCCTATTTTTGCAATAGAACACAAAAAATAATCCAAATTGACATCGGGTTTAAGCAGTGATTTATAGCGCTCTAGTACCGAGGCGTGTATCACTCCAACGGTTGAACTCATGCACCACGTAGGATAGGTAACGGTGTGATTGACTTTTAAAAAGGGAGATTGCTCTATATAACTTACTAAATTTTGAAATGGCAAATCTGCTGCTCCTTTGTAACTCAACATGACATTTTTATGCTTTGAAAGAGCATCTAAGGCTATTAGATTCAGTTTTTTCTTCACGGTTTCATGACACCAAACTATTTTTGCATTTGGATTTTCACTAGCTATAAGAAATAATGTATGCGCAATATTGCTTCTATTTAACTTTGAATAAAACACAGGTGAAACTCCATCAACGGCAGTAACTTTGCTATCTCTATGATATACTATAATCACTTCGCGAAGATTGATTTATAAAATTGAATATTTTCTACTACAATTTTTTCGATATCAAAATGTTCTTCCACATATAGGCTGGCGTTCTTACCCATTTTAATACCAAGTTGCGGTTGCTCCAGAACAGTAAAAATACGATTTGCAAATTGTTGATGATGTGCAGGATGCACTAAAAAACCACTTTCAGCATCCACCATCAATTCTTGCGCCCACCCAATATTGGTATTTACCACAGGTTTCTGCAAAGCCATAGACTCAATTGTCACCATTCCTAAGGTCTCTGCATAGCTAGGAAAAATACATACTTGTGCTTGTTTTATGTGTTTTTGGATTTCTTGATACGGTATTTTCCCTAAGTACGTTACATTTTTTACGTCTTCACTGTCAAAACTTTGCTGTAGTAACTCCCAAGTAGATGTTGCTCCCGTTGCTATATCAGATGCATCTCCACCTATCAAAACCAGTTTGGCCTCTGGGAATTTCGTACGCACGATATTGAAAATAGCAGGCAATTCCAGAACTCCTTTTTTTCTAATAATAGTGCCTATGTACAATAACAGTCCGCTCTCAAATTGTGTTGGATTTGGATTTTGAAAATCTTCTAATGCCAATCCATAATGAATGGTTTTTACAGTTTTGTTTTTAATTCCAAATAATTCTTTAGATACTCTTCCAGCGTAAGCAGTGGGAGCTATAAACGCCTTGGCTTTTTTAACAGCTTGCTTTTCGAACCAAAAGTTTTTCCATTTTTGTTTGCGCTTTTCAAGATGACAAAAATAGGTATCACTACCATGAAAACGAATTACCAATGGCGCTTTTAGTTTCATAAAAGCTGTAATCCCTGTCCAATCAGGTGCTTCAAGAAGATCAATTTTTTCGGTGATTATCAAATCATTTACATAATCCTGAATGTATTTTCTATGCAAATACCAGCCTAGAAATCGATATTTTTTTGATTTTAAAATATGTATCGCTACTCCATTTTCGTCAAGTTGAGTATTTTCCGCCTGACCATATACGATCACCGTTACCTTAATCTTTTCTTTAGCGAAAGCTACTACCAAGTTTTTAATACTTGTGCCAATGCCCGCAGCGTGAGCTACTTGCTTATGAGGATATTCTGGCGTAAGAAAAGCAATATGCATAAGGTATGGATTACAAGTTTAATGGCCAATGTATTATTCTAACCCACCGACGTTTTATTCTGCTCTATTTAATTTTGTGTTCTTTACTGTTAAAAAAAATCCGTAATTACAACTGAGGTAAACTTTCTAGCTCCTGCATCATTCAAATGGCCACAAGATGAAAAATATTGATCTCCAATCACCACATTTTCATAATTATGAATTTCAGGATATAATTTGTTTACTTTTTCAAAATAATTCATGCCTTTGGTATTGCTACACATAGGCGTCATGATAGCAATAAAGTTAATGTTATTCTCTTTACAAAGCTGTTTTATTTCTTCAAAATATTTGTTTTTCAAAGGCTTTAAGTTGGTCAAATCATTCTTCATATTTGCCTTTGGATTTTTGTATAAAGGATAATACCCTGAATTATCTAGTAAAGTCGTAGGCTTTTGTTGCACTACATTAAATAACTCTCTAAAACCTATTTTTGCATCAAATGCTACATACCTATAAAAAGGCACATAATACATGGATGCAAAATCAGTTTCATTCGAAAAATGATTTGCTATAGTTTGAGATTGATGCAAAAATGGCAGAAAATGTGATGAAACTCCTTCGTCACGCTTTTCATTGGAGAGATTCAAATCAGCTTCTAAAACTACATTTTTTATAACATACTTTTTTTCGATCATTAATTTTAATAGCAGTGAGGCTTCAAAAAGATGTCCACCACTCATTCCGTAATTAAAAGCGCGCAACCCTTTTTGTTCAAATAATGGAGTTACAAAATGATTATTTGCTCTTGAGGATCCCAAAATAACCACATCAAGTTTTTGAGCTTTTGAGTTGTAAACCTGTTCTATCTTTCCTCTTGTGGAGGATTGCAAATAAACAGAGGTATACAAAACATCCAGGATCACTGCTAACAATAGGAGTATCAAGAGTGTTTTGCCAATAAAAATTAAAAACTGCTTCATTATTCGTTTTTTCGAGGTTGAATTTGAGGTTTCCTTATCTTATTTATTTTTAAAACTGAAAATAAATAAATTCTTTATAATCAGCGTAAGTGCCTAATGTTACAATAGCAACGAAACAAAGACTCAGCCTTAAGTAACTGTATTTTCCAGAAATAGGTTCTACTTGCTGACGGTTTTTCCATTCTACAAGAACAAAAGCTAATATCAGAACTACAATTTCATAGTTGTACCTTTGATTCTCTAAATATTGTATTTCAAAAATACGATTCGAAAACATTCGTACGATGTACTCATAGGCAGCCTCGATAGATTTAGACCTAAAAAATATCCAAGCCAAACAGGTTAAAGCAAAAGTAGTCAGCATGCTAAAGAATACTTTAATACCGCTAAAATTCCAATTTAAACCAACCGTTTCCATATTCGAACGGTTACGATTTAAAATCAATAATGGCAAAAAGTACAAGGCATTGATAAAACCCCAAGCAACAAAAGTCCAATTGGCTCCATGCCAAAAACCACTAACCAAGAAAATTATAAAAGTATTTCTAATTTTCTTAGCCATTCCCCCTGAGCTACCTCCTAGCGGAATATACAAATAATCTTTGAACCAAGAAGAAAGCGAAATGTGCCAACGCCTCCAAAACTCAGCTATATCTCTTGAAAAATAGGGGTAATTAAAATTCCGTAACAAATCAATCCCAAACAATTTTGACATTCCAAGTGCCATATCAGAGTATCCCGAAAAGTCACCGTATATTTGGAACGCAAAATACACAGCACCCAACACGAGCGATAAGGCATTCATAGACGGGTAATTATCAAAAATAGCATTCGCATAAGTTGCACAAGTATCAGCAATGACCACTTTCTTGACTAATCCCCACACGAACTGAAACACACCTTCTTTAGCTTTTTGATAATCAAAACTGCGCTTTACTTTTACTTGTGGTAATAAATGGGTCGCTCTCTCAATAGGACCAGCCACAAGTAAAGGGAAGTAACTCACAAATAAGGAATAATCTACAAAATTATATTCAGCTTTGATGCGCTTGTAATAAATATCAATCACGTAAGATAAGCCGTGAAAGGTGTAAAAAGATATTCCTACTGGCAAGACCACATGGAGTAACAATGGACTGGTTTTAAAACCAAAACCATTAACCAATTGAGAAAACGAATCAGCAAAGAAATTGTAATATTTAAATATCCCTAAAAATCCTAAATTGATGGCTATACTGAGCCAAAACCAAAATTTGCGCGCCGTTTTACTACTGCTTTTTTCTATTTGAATCCCCGTATAATAATCTAAAAACGTCGAGAAAATTAGTAAAAACAAAAAACGCCAGTCCCAACACGAATAAAAATAATAACTCGCAATAATAAGAAGTGCATTTTGATAGGACTTGTTTTTATTACAAACAAACCAATACAAGATAAAAACAATGGGCAAAAATACCGCAAAGGCAAGTGAATTGAAAAACATATTAGTTTTTTAAAATAGTTTCTATAGTATCCCAAATAGTTTTAGACGCAACTGATGGATGATTTGACGCAACAATATCAAACCACTTTTTTCCTACTGAAACATTGGATACTTTTTGTTCTAAAATTTGCTCAACCAAGAATTCTAAATCCCTTTTATGGGTACAAAAAACGGCAGCATCTGGGCTGGGCATACTCCTAAAATGAACATAGTTATAGTTTTGACCTATATCCCGAATGCCTTTTGTTAATTGAGGTTGCTCGTAATTAAAATACAAACAGGATTTGTTGTGCAAAACAAAATCAAAAACAGTTGAGGAACACACATTTGCTACAAATTCTGAATGTTCACACACATTATACAACAAACCTAAATCAGCTTTTGTGGGTAAAATTTCATTCCATTGTGTTCCTTTGGAGGTCCACAAAGGATCTATCACAGCAATAACATCTTGGTATTGCTGTATTATTTTTTCATATCTCGTGGTAGTATCTACGGGGCATTTCCTGTAAATTATTCCTAGATCATGACCTTTAGCATTTAAACTTCGTACGGCTTGCGCCAAATCCTCTAAATAAAACTGATCCAGTGGTGAGGTAGTTTCATCATCGCCCGAAAAACAAATGTACTTTTTATGATAATCCAAATTATGTTGGCTACAAAAATCCATTCTGCTTTGTGCCAAACGCGTATCAAAATGAGGTTCAAACTGTGGAGAACCAGTTACAAAAACTTGATTTTCTTTGATAAACGGATAATAAGTCAATACTTCTTTTTTCATCAAATCACTCCATACACAATAGAAATCTGTTTCTATGAGCTGCATCGCCTTTGGAACATTGTCCCAAGAATATACAAAACCTACTGTAGGAATTCCTAAATCTTGGGCAGCAAGCAATGCGCTTATAGATTGTGTGGCACGCTGTGTGGTACAAAAAACAAGATCTGGTTTATGGGCTTGCAGCTGGGCTTTGCAATACTGGTATTTTTTTGTAGAACGTTCTAAACTATTGATTCCTTTTCGAATGCGAATTATACCTGCCTCAGAGGAGTTCAAGCCAATGAGTATTTGGATAAAGACACTCTTTAAAATATTTTTGATTCCTTTGTAACTAAAGGGAAATTTATAAGTTGCGTAAACGGGATCCTTGAATTTTTTTTGTGAAACATCGAGTTCAACATGCTTTCTAGCTCGAGTGTACAAAGGAGTTAAGGGATGTATTTTATGATTTTTGAGTGGTAATTCCTCATAACCCAATTCATTTTCAAGTGAAAATACCGTGTTATTCCAGTATACAATGGTATTCCCACGTTCCTCTCCCAATTCCTTAAACTGAGTAAATGCAAAATTGCGCAACCCTACTCCATCTGGAAAAAAAACAAAAACTTTTTTATTCATGTTACCCATTTACTTCAAAAATTCAAACTTTAAAATGTGCTTTCGTAAACGCATGCATACCTAAAACACGATTTAAAAACAAAACTGTTTATCCTTTTTTATTTTTTAATTTATCTCTTTGCACTTGTTCAATTGGCAAAATATCCGTTGCCTTCGTTGACAACGCTTGGTAAACTGCTTTTAAATCTCGTGTCAACTTGCGCATACCCATTGGCTCAAGAGAAGCGGCATGATCAGTGCCTTTCCAAGTTCTATCCAGGGTATAATGGCGTTCAATAATAGAGGCTCCCAAGGTATAGGCAGCTACATCCACAGCAATGCCTAAATGATGACCTGAAAAACCAATTTGTTTTACAACTTCACCATATTTACTTTGCAAAGCATTAATTTCTAACAAACAAACACTGTCAAATGGAACCGGGTATCCTGAAGTACAATTGTATAAAACTAAATCTTGATTGCGTTCTTTTTTCACGAAAAAGTCAACAATCTCTTTCGTTTCATCTTGCGTTGTCATTCCAGTCGAAATATGAATTTCACCTTTGTAATGGTCGCATAACCATTCGAGCATGGCATAATTATTATTACATGCCGATGGAATTTTTATGAATTCAGGTTTTAAAGAGGCTATTTCTTGAGCCGATGTTACATCCCAAACTGATGTAGAATATACTAATCCTACTGATTCACAATATTCTTTTAACTCAGCATGTTGTTCCACTGTGAATTCTAGATACTCTCGGTGCGCTCCATATGTATCGCCATACGAATTGTCTCTATTGGGATGAGGCGAATTGTACTGCTCTATAGTAAGTAATTCTTTGTTGTTTCGTTTTTGAAATTTTACGGCATCTACGTTACAAAAAATCTTTGCAATATGAATCAATTCCTTAGCAATAACCATATCTCCTTTATGGTTACATCCTATTTCAGCTATTACATAAGGTGCTTTATATGCCTTCATTTTTTTTAATTTTAGTAAGCAAAGAAAATTATTTTTTTCCTAAAAACGATTACTTTGCCGTATTAATATTTGGCTAAAAACAACATCTCAACTCTATTGCTTTCGCAACATACATCGAACCTTACAAAAACATCTGGATTTACAAATGCCATCTCATTATTTGTATTTCTTTTCGTATTGTAGCATAATGCAGTTTGAGTAGATGCTTATTTTTAAGAGTAGCGCAGGTTGTATTTCATAATGCGCTCACACACTTCCCTAATGGCGCCTTGAGCAGATGCTTGGGTCAAAACATAATCCGCATGCTGTTTCACAATTTCGGTTCCATTAGCTGGACAAAAAGACCAACCGACACTACAAATGTTGGCCAAATCATTCACATCATCCCCTACATACGCTAACTGTGAGTAAGAAGCTCCCTCATTTTTTAAAAATTGCTCTAGAAATGAATATTTGTCTTTGACTCCCATAAAACAATGTTCTATCTGCAATTTTTTCATGCGGGTTTTTACCAATTCGGAGTTTTCAGAGGTCATAATTACAACTTCTACTTGATTTTGTCTGATTATTTCAAGTCCCATACCATCACGCATGTCAAAATACTTCATCAATTCCCCATCAGCTCCATAATACACACCACCATTGGTAAAAACACCATCAACGTCCAGAACCAAATAGGATATTTTATCATGCTTTTTACTTTTTTGTAAACGTTGTGCCAGCAAGTGTGTTACAATTTCCCAATCTGAAGTTGAATCAATTTCTGTGTAAGATTCTTCATCCATCTCTACAAGTCCTATGTTGCCACTTATTCTGTTTTTTGAACGTACAAAAGCAGCTTTGGTAGTGGCATATATAGCACCGTTTTCAACCAAAAGTCCTTCAAAATCTTGGCGTCTAGGTCTGTTGTAGATGTCATAATTTTGTGGTTTACCTGCTGCATCCCAAATAAAACGATGTGTTTTAACGACTGTAAGTGCTGCATCATAAGCTTCCTGCTCTACTTTGGTTAAAACGGTATTAATTGCCGCTCGTTGGGTTAAAGGTGACGTTGCCTGAAGCAAGCACAAAACATCATAATCATGAGCTATAAGCTGAGTAAACTCATTCATAACACTTTCGGTTGAGGCAGTGTCCGTTGCATTCTCATCACTTCGCAAGAGTACTTTTACTTTTGAACTCCAATGGTATTCTTTTTCTATATAGTGAATGATTTCTGTATCATCTGTAAACACATATATTTCATCTAAATTTGAAAAAATAGCTTCACTCAAAACCCAAGAAAACAAGGGTCTCCCCAACATTTTTTTCTTATTTTTTCCTGGTATTCCTTTAGAGTTTTTGCGTAGCGGAATCAAACCTATTTTTTTCATTTCAGGTAGTTTTTATTTTGTATAAAGGTACTTATTTCATTTGTAAAAACTTGGGCGGCTTTTTGCTGCAAATGGGATTCGTCATGAAAACTAGCTTCGTTTTGATAAATCGTATTCAAGGTATCGTAAACCATAACATCCTGTGCAGGCACCATTTTCAAAAACCGCTTGTAAAATTGTTTGTCGAATGCCCCATAACTGGGAGGAAAAACATAAACTAATTGTATTTTATTTTTCAAACACAATTGTTGTAACGCCTTAAAAGCGGTTATTTTTTCTGTATTTTCTAAAGCTCTATTGTACAATTGAACCGAATTTTTTTTACCAATAAAAGAAGCTTTTCTATTATAAAAGGGCATGGAACCCCAAGCATCAATTTTTCCGTCAAGCGGAATAGCTACTTTTGAAACTGAAAAATTGGATCGATTGAGACGCGCCAAACAAAAAACCCACGAAAGCACATTTTTTTCTTTTTGCCGGATTAACTCTTGTGTAATATAATTGTATTTAGCTAATGGATACAAACGATCAAAACGAAAATTAAGTGTTTTTTCATTTACAAATTCATGCGGATTATCAATGGTTAAGACTACCATTTTTGGTTTTTCATTATATGCCAACACAGATTTTAAAACAAAATAATGAAACTTAACATCTGATCCAGGATAGGAAAGATTGTATGTACTGTGCCTTGTTTTGTTTTCTATTTGTCCTGCCAAAATATTATTTGCGCCTCTTGAAGACCCTAAAATCAATATCTCTTTGTTCATCTTTCCTTTTAATACTTGTTCTAAACGCGTGTCGTACTCCAGTGTGGGCGCATGATGTAAGAAAAAATAAAACATCTTATCCACCACAAAAAAAGTAGCTAAAAAAAGGACACTATGGAGGATAAAACGCCGCATATTAAAATTGAAAATAGATGAATTGTTGTTCTACAGGACTACTAAACACGAAAATGAGAATTAAAATAAAACTTATAAAAAACCATCTAATTAGTCTGTTCCCTTGTAAATTAAAGTTTTCTAATGCAAATGCATTCCTACGACCAAACCATTCTACAGTAATACAAAATAAAATCAGGACCAAAACATTGGTTGGTCGTACACTGGGTATTGTAAATAAAGAAATTGAAAAAATACCCGATATATAATCAAGAGCAGCAGACAAAGAATTGGCCCTAAAAAAAATCCACGCTAGGGTTGTCATTAAAAAAGTACTTCCCATTTGAAAAACCTCCTTACCACTAGGCCATAAATTTGAAAAAGCTACTATCTCAATGTGTTTTCGATTTTTTTGCGCCAGCAACAAGGGTACAAAATACAAAGCATGTAAAAGTCCCCAAACAATAAACGTCCAATTGGCTCCATGCCAAAAACCGCTTAATAAAAAAATGATACAAACATTTCGGATTTTTAAAAAACGAGAGCCTGAACTACCTCCCAGTGGGATGTACACATAATCTTTGAACCAAGAGGATAATGAAATGTGCCAACGTCGCCAAAACTCAGCAATATCCCTGGAAAAATAGGGAAATGAAAAATTTTGAAGCAACTCTATTCCAAAAAGTTTTGATGTTCCCAAAGCAATATCTGAGTAACCACTAAAGTCGCCATAAATTTGGAACGCAAAAAATAAAGCTCCCATAAATAAAGTACTTCCGGATTCTTGTGGTGCATTATTAAAAATTGCATTGGCGTAAAGCGCACATTGATCAGCAATCACAATTTTTTTAAACAATCCCCACACTATTTGGAACAATCCATTTACTGCTTGCTGGTATGAAAATGTTCTATTTTTTTTGAGTTGGGGTAATAAATGGGTGGCTCGCTCAATAGGCCCAGCAACCAAAAGGGGAAAATAAGATACAAATAAGGCATATGCTATGGGGTCTTGCTCTGGAACCAGTCGTTTTTTATAGACATCAATCACGTAAGACAGTCCGTGAAAAGTGTAAAATGAAATTCCTACTGGTAAAATAATTTCCAACACGTACAAATCAATATCCCAACCCAACACCTGCAATGCTGACTGCATAGAAACTGCAAAAAAGTTATAATATTTAAAAATTCCGAGAAAAGAAATGTTAATTCCGATGCTTGTCCAGAACCATATCTTTCGGACTTGTTCTGATTTTGAATTTTGCATTTGTAACGCCGATACAAAATCTAAAGCAGTTGAAAACAACAATAATCCAAGAAACCGAACATCCCAACAGGAATAAAAATAGTAACTGCACAACAGCAAAAAAACATTTTGAGCCTTACTTGATTTTCCCAAAACATACCAATATACCACAAAAACTATGGGTACAAATAAGGCGTACATAAGGGTGTTAAAAAGCATATTAGTAAGGCAAGTTTTTTAATTGTTGAATTGCTTTAAGCGTCCTATTTTTAATAGGAGATCTGTATTTTAAGGTATTAAAAATAGTTAATATCATGTGTCCTACAGCACGCCAGTACAATTTAAAAAAAATAAAATCAGTACAAGCATAACGCTTGAAATTATGAAAAAGCAAACGTGCTATTACAGGCAAAGGATTAGGATAATAGACTAGATAGAGTTTAAAACTATTGCGGAACTGTCGCTCAAATCGGAAGTAATTCTTGCCTTGCAATTTTCTTTTTTCGATGTCAATCCTATGATTTACCATAATGTCGTGTGCAAAAAATATAGTATAACCAGCATCCAAAACCTCATAGGCCACGCATGGTTCCTCCCCATAAATATCAACCCACGTAGGGAACCCATTGGTAATGGCGTATACTTTTTTGGCTATAGCAAAACCACAACCTACAAAATCTTTAGTATAAAAAGACGTTTTATTTTTTGCTTGAAGCAAAGCTAAATCATCTGTTGGATAAATTCCTTTAACTTCCTGAAGAGCCAAGATTCCCAGCTGAGGATTAGTCTGAAAATGCTGTTGTACCTTTGAAATAAAATCAGCACTAATAGGATGCGCATCATCATCAAGACCAATGAATATGGTACCCACCGCTTTTTGATACAAAATAGCTCTTGCCGGAGAAGCACTTATACTTTGATCTGAAACGGTCCATTTGACCCAATCAAATTCTGTAACCAATACCTGAGTAGCCACACACCCATCAATAAAAACTAAAACTTCATGCTTATCAATTGTCACAAGATTTTGCAACCGTGAAAGCGTATATCGCAATTCATCAGGTCGGTTTTTGGTAACAATTAAAAATGAGATATCCATAATGTTGTAAAGCTAAATCGTAATTGAGTTGTACAAATGTACTATTTGTGATTGCAATACCACTCTATCATAGTTTTTAGAACAAAAGGCAACATTGTATTCCTGTGCTTTTTCCCTTAGGGTAGTGTGCTGCAAAGCTGTTGTTATATGACCCGCAATCTCAGCAACATCCAACGGATTTGCAATCAAAAGCCCATTTTTTTGATGTTCTATAATTTCAGATGTTGCTCCGCCAGGATTAGACTGAATAGGAAAAGCGCCCATACCCATAGCCTCAAGTAAACTATTGGGCATGCCATCTGACAAGCTGTTACCAAGGTACAATATGCTTTGCCCCATTTGTTTCAACAGAATTTCATTTGGGACAAATTGATTCCTGGGTTGTATTTCAACATCGTAGTTTTGGAGTTTTTTTGAATTTTTAAAAAACGCCTCCACCACAGCGTCAGCACTAAAAACAATAATTTTTTTATCCGAAAGTAACACTGGATCAACTAGTTCTAGTGCTTCCCCTATTTCTAGTGCCTTTCCTACCTCATCATCATATCCTTTTATAATAATGCAGTTTCTTTTGTGCCAAGGAAGTATATCTTTTTTAGGATATGCAATTCCACCATTTCCAGGATACACGCCTAGAAAAATATTTCGAAACTGATTTTGTAGTGCAAGCGTGTAATCTCTATGGCAATCCGTGATTATATAATTCACACGTTTTAAAAAGTGATGCACGCTTTGGGATGAAAGACCCATTTCTTTATGATAAAACAAATCACTCCCCCAAGAACTATAGATCAATGGAATATGCGAATGGTTTTCCATTACTTCAAGAATGGGCATTCCGGCAACTTGCATTTCAAAACATTGCACCACATCAGGTTTGATTTGCTGCAACTGCTTTTCAAAAACTTCAGCAAGCTTGCGTTCGTTAATTTTTTGAATTTGGCTATACCCTTTCGGGAATCGAAACTTGATGAAGTGTCTAAACGGAAAATTCCACCTCAACTTCCAACCTTTAATTTGGTGCACCCATTGAATTTTCTCAACTACACCTCCGCCATCAGTACTATCAAACCAAAATACTTCATGCCCACTATCTTTCAATTGGTTTACCCATTGAAAAAAATGATGATTGGGAATGGCTACCATGAGTATTTTCATGAGGTAAATTTAGATCCGTTATTTATGAAACAAATAAAAATTGGAGCATCTTAGTATTGTTTACTCCAACGTTTGTTTAAGGAATAAAAATACATTTTTACCACGTGCCAATTCGATTTTAACTGCAAAATATTTTTCAGGAAGTAGAACAATCCTTTTCTAAATTTACCCTCCATGTTGTAACTCGTCATGCGATTCACTTTTAGTCGACTCAAACTGCTTGCTATCGTTTTTTGATGTGATGCAAAAGAGTAATCCTGTGCTATACATTCTAAAATTCCTATGTTGACCTCAAGAAGTGAACTACTTTTAGCAATTATGGGTGACGAAACGCCAATACCAAGCCTGTACATGGCAGTGAAATCTTGTAGAAAATAAAGTTTACTACCGTTTCTTAAAATCCATAAATAAGTAGGCCAATCACCGTATGGAAATTGCAAGATCCACTGAGGTAATGGATCAAATTGTAAATGATTCCGAAAGAGCACTGTAGCCGAAGTAATTAAATTATCATACACTAGATCCTCAAATGTAAACTCCAGTTTTTGACGCAGTTTTTTAACTTGCTCTACATCTCCATTAGGATGCAGCAACTCATAATTAGTAGCAACAATCGAAAAATCTAGATTTGCTTCAAGAAAATCAACTTGTTTTTGTAATTTGAAAGCATCAGTCCAATAATCATCACCATCACAAATGGCAATATATGTTCCATCGCAGGCTGCAACAGTTCGCATATAATTAGCAATTAATCCTTGATTGTAACCTAGATTTGGTAAAAGTTTAATAGTGTTAGGAAATTTTTTTGCATAGTGCTCACAAATTTCATGAGTACTATCAGTGCTGCAATCCTCTCCAATAACCAACTGGTATGTAAAACTTGTTTTTTGCATCAATATACTTTCAATAGTCTGGCCTATAAAAGCTTCTTGATTGTATGTGAGCATAAAAATACTAACGGTGTGACCTTTCATTACTTGGTTGATTTTAGAATAGAAAAACCAAAAAATGTTTTGCAAAAGGCATTTAACACAAACCTTTTATTAGTTAATTTGCTTGCTAAATTATCATGCTCTCTTACAAATTTACAATACTGAAACTGATACAAATCACTGTATTTCTTGGCGATATAGGATCTAGAAGCCAATTTCATTTCAGCCGTAAACTTTTTAATCATTGAATTTTTTGAAACACGGTATTGAAATGTAATCGAATCCATAAAATAGAACTGTGCCTGAATAGTTCCAAAAGCCAACCATAAATCCCAATCTTCGAGTCCATCATAAGGTAAGTTCTCTTCATAACCGCCTACTTGCTCCCATGTTGATTTTCTAAATATCGCGCAAGCGTCAATGTAATTATCCAAAAGTATTTTCTCAATATTATAGGCACCAATGTTCCAGATACCCGTTTTTTCGCCAATAAATAATGCATTTCCGTGAACCACATCAATAACGTTTTGTGCATCTAGAATTGCAACTGCATTTTTTGCAAAATCTGGCATCACTAGATTGTCTGCGTCTAAAGGCAATATGTATTTACCTTGCGCTCTTGTAATTCCATAATTTCTAGTTTTACCCAAACCCTCGTTGGGTTTGGAAAAATAATGAAATCTACTGTCGTTCTTAACCCATTGCAAAGCAATATCTTCTGTATTATCTATGGATCCATCATTCACAATTATTGCTTCCCATTTTTGAAAATCCTGAACAAAAATAGATTGTAGCGTTTCCTCTAAAGTAACTGCTGCATTGTAACAAGGAATAATTATACTTAATATTGGTTTCATGTAATTAAACTAATTTTTTTTGATTAAAACAAAATCTATTGTAGCAAATTTAATCACTTAAAGCTTAATTTTAATTCATTCATGATGAATTTAAAGTTTTCCTTTTAACAGCAATGACTTTTTCTCAACATAATGCCAAGAAAGAAATCCCAAAACAATTGAAATTGAAAGCGAGCAAACCATCAAATAATATACTGTGGGTTTAAAGAGATCAACCAAGACCTGCTGCACAGGAAAGCTGTAAATATATATACCATACGATAAGTCTCCATATTTCCCAAATGTACTAAAAAAACGGAAGGGAATAAATCCCAACGATAAAACTACAACCGGAAAGACGATGTGTTTAACAGTGCTATAAACCTCAAAGTAAATGGCTAAAAATAATATTACAACACTAATAAACAGTATTGAAACAGAAACCTTTTTTTCAAATTGAATAGAGGCCAGCAAACTCCCCATGACAAAAAAAGTTCCTAAATTTAAAAAATGATATCCTTGTAGGTATAACAATTGCATCCCTGCCACCCGTTCTATAAAAAAAGTATAAACAACATACAGTAGCACCATTACAACCGCAAGTAACACTGAAATTAATTTTTGATGCGCTCGAAAATAAAATAATAGTGCAATCAATACATACAAACTAAACTCATATTGTATGGTCCAAAGTGACCCATTGATAGCGTGGTAAGAATTAGTATCAAAAACACCTTTTACTGTAGATTGAAAACCGTACAACGTCATGTTTCTAGGGACATAGGTGTAATAATCCCATTGTGTAAATATCGTAAAGCCTTTAAAATGAAGGAACGGAATCAAGAGCAGTGTAATACATAATACGCCGAGCAAACCGGGAAAAATACGTAGAATTCTGTTCTTAAAATACGTTTTTAAACTACTCGCCCGCTGCAAACTCATAAAAATAAAATACCCACTTATGACAAAAAAACCACTTAAACCAATTTGAGAAAAAGACAGTTGTCCACCCGTAATTTGCCACATCCATTCTGCTGATTCTGGCGTTCCTGTTAAAGCATAGGAGTGCGTTATGACTACAAATAAGGCAAATAGAAATCGTAGAAAATCAAAATTGTTTACGTTTGCTTTCAATTCACTCCATTTTTTTAGGTTTATTACTCCAGAACCACAATAAAAAAAACAACTTCAAAAAAGTGTACTTTATATTTAGAAAAAAAGATCTGACACTAGACCACAGACTCCCTAAAAAACTTTTAAAAATCGATTTAAATGTAACATCCTCTCCCCACAATTGATAATTACCAACCACATCATTTCGGAATCTAAAAAATAACTGTTTGGGTGTTCGTTTGATTTCGTAGGCAAAAACAACAGGAGCAAACTCAATGTCATAGCCTGCTTTCAAAACCCGTTTTGTCCATTCTTTATCCTCAAAAGTAGCTACATCTTCTCTAAAAGGATGTTGTATCCAAACCGCTTTGCTAAAAGCTGATCCTGCAAAAATTAATCCTGACTTATTTGGGTCAACCGAGGCAGAGATGGCGTTGATATAATTTCTATAATCATTGGGTTGATGCAAACATCTTACTCCTGCTAAATTAGGATTTTGGTCAAATTGATTTTGAATAACCTTAAAAAAATCAGGACTTACGGGATAGGAATGTGCACTAAAAATAACAACAATATCATTTTTAGCTTCATAAGCACATATATTGGCGCTACCGCCAAAACTAAAATTGGTAATTGTTACAAATCGAGCTCCAAAATGCGCCGCCACTTTTTCACTATCATCAGTCGAGAGGTTATCTACAACAATAATCTCATTAACATCCGTGGCATAACGATTTGTTAAGTTTTTTAACAAAAAAGATAAAGCAGGAGCTTGATTTTTATTTCTAATGACTACTGATATGTTCATATCTTTTTTGATTTTAAGATCAATTTTGTTAACCAGTGGTAGGGTTGTAAAATTAATTTTCCAATTTTATATTCTAGACTGTTTTTATAGGTATCATGACCTGTACGTTGAACTTTTAATTCAAAGAATAGCACTTCCATACAATTCTCAAAATTACGGATGTACAACTCTTTATGCTTGATAAATAAAAATTGTTTAACCTCTTCTGCATGATGTTGGATTGTATTAGTCAGCATTGACTTCTTAGCCTTTCGGTAATAAAATAAAAACTCAGGAATTATTTTGTACGTCCATCCTTGTTTGGTACAACTTAGCCAAAAGTCCCAATCTTCAAATCCTTTTTTCATTGTTTCATCATATCCGCCTGCTTGTTCCCAGCACATTTTTCTGAACAAAGAAGTGGCTACTAATTGATTCACAAACAGTAACGAAGTTACATTATCTCCAATAGGTTTTAATTGATTAACAATGTTATTTGTAGTACCCGAGAAAAAAGTACTATAGCAACTTACTATTCCTAATGCTGGGTGATCCCTCAAAACGGGAACTGTTTTATTTAAATAATCTGGATGCAATACGTCATCTGAATCAAGAGGTAAGATAAATTTTCCCTTGCTATGTTTTATTCCAGTATTACGAGCACCAGACAAACCCGCGTTGTCTTGATATACATACTTAAACCGGGTGTCTTTAGCACACCATTCTTGTGCAACAATTGCTGTATTATCAGGACTACCATCATTAACAATAATACACTCCCAATCCATATAAGTTTGATCTAAGACGGATTGTAAAGACTCACCTAAAAAATGAGCTTGACGGTAGCATGGGACAATTATGGATACTAACAGACTCATCTGGATACTATTTTTTTAAAAAACCGCAGTGGAGCCAGCAATAAATTCCCTAGCTGAAACTCTTTGGACTCTTTGGCATTCCGCAAACTATTTCGCAAAATTGAATTTTGACGCAGCAAAGCACTTGCATAAAATTCAAAATGAGTCTGATATATTTCTTTATGCTTATTAAAAATATACATGCGTAACTCATAATCATGATGTACAATTGCAGTACGGTCCCGCGAAGTATTCTTAATTCGGTAGTGAGACAATATTTCGGGAATAATATGCATACGCCAATTATTTTTAGTGATAGCAAGCCAAAACTCCCAATCTTCATAACCTGCTTTCATGTTTTCATCAAATCCACCCACCTTTTCCCAGCATTCTTTTCTAAACATAGCGCTTGCTCTACCATTGTTAATGAACAAAAAATCAGTAACACCTCCACCTAAAGGCCTTACAATAGAGATTGTTTTTTTTTCTGAAAAAGTCCTACAGTAAGAACTAATTACTCCAATAGTGACATCAGTATCTAAAATTTGTATGGCTTTTTCAATAAAAGTAGGTTCATAATAATCATCGGCATCCAAGTTCAGAATGTATGGCGTGTCTACTAAACGGATAGCCTCGTTACGCGCGACACTTACTCCTTGATTTTCCTGATGTATTATGGTTACTCGATCTTGCTGTATTTTTTTTAAAACCTTTTTGGTAGATTCATTTGAGCCATCATCAATAATAATGATGTTATGTGGTACTACTGTTTGATTCCATATAGATTGCAATGCCTCCATGATATAAGCCCCATCATTATAACAAGGTATGATTACGGTAACAGTACTAGATGGTTTCATCTTTTTATATTGCTTTTAATTATTTAAACAAAAATGGAAAAAGCATTTGTCTATACCTAATTATTGGAAAGTATTTAATGCTATAAATTGTAAAAAGTAATTGTGGTTGCAAGAAAAAGAATTTTCCCCATCCAGTTATATCTTGATACAATTTATTTTTTTGCTGGTATTTAAGCATCCAAATCCATTTCAAGACATCATCTATAATAACATTACTAACTTGATTTTTACTACACCAAATAGCTACAGCTTCGTGCATTTTTATATTATATATTTTATACAATCCTGTATTATCAAAAATATTTGAATCATGAACACCACGAATAGCTACCGCTTTATTAATAATTCCTGTTATTAAATTGCATTTTATAGCCATTTTCCAAAATAGTTCAGTGTCTTCTGCTACAACCAAACTTTCATTAAATAAACCTGTAACTTCCAAAACACATTTCTTAATAGTTAATCCATTAATATGAAAATGACCGTATTTACCGTACAATAAGTTTTTAAACAAATCTTTTGGAGCTACTTTTTGTCTAACTGTATAAAGTTGATCCGTTGCTAATTCCAATGCCGTTGCTTCTCTATAAAAATGATATCCCACAGCATTATATACTCCATCACAATTAGAATTTGTTTCGAATATTATAAAATCATTTGCAAAACGATTGGGTAAATAATAATCATCTGCATCTAAAAAAGCAATGTAAGCGCCGGAGGATTTTTGTATTCCTAAATTGCGCGTGGCAGAGCGCCCTTTGTTAACGCCATTCGTGTGCTGAAACAGTTTAACTCTATTATCTATTTTTTGTAATTGTGAAACTAAAGATAAGGTTGCATCAGTGCTTCCATCATCTACAACGATTACTTCAAATACTTCATGTTGATCCAATACCGAAAGTACCGCTTTTTCAATAAAACGAGCTACATTGAAGGTAGGGATAATTACACTTAAATTGAATCCCATTATTGTGTTTTTTTAAATTTGGCAATAATCACTCTTCTAATAAACTTTGCTAAAGCATAAAAAGAGGCATTTTGAACTAATTTCTGAACGATCAAAAAGAATAATTCAAAGTTCAATCGCTGTTGGGCAATAGCAGTAATTCCAAATTCTAAAATCAGCTTTTGCTTTTGAAAATGGGTAAACTTCAAAACATGAGCTTTAATCAGTTTTTCAAAAAATAAAAATTTTGCTCTATCTTTAACTTCAAGATTATTCTGCATCCCAGAAATATTTAGGTTTGAAAAACGAAATACAACAACCGCATCATTTATACTAAAGATCTTTGAATTCCCTGAGAATTCAATCCAAGCCATGTCGTCTGCATACCACGCCAAAGGAAAATTATTAAACTTATATTTTAAATAACTTTCTCTTCTGAAAATATATTCAGAAAGAGAACTCATTGTCAAAAACTGAAACTTTCTAAAATAAGAATCCGATGCTTTTTCCCAAATGGGATGGGTATAGATTTCAGTAAACTCCTTTTTATCTTGATTATAAATTTTTGAAGCAAGTCGAATTACATTGGTTCTGTTTTTAAAATTATTTAGATTTTTATAGAAATATTCAACAACATTGTGATCCAAATAATCATCGTCTCCAAGTACCATTATCCAAGGTTCGTCATAACTCATAGCAATACAACGCTTCCATTGTTTAGTTAATGAAATTGAACCTAAATTTTCTTCAAATCGGTGATAGGTAAAATCAAATTTTCCTTTGTATCTATCTAGTAAACAATTTGGTCTTTCAATACTAGCATCATCACCAATATATACTTTAAAACGCTTATCAGTCTGTTTCGATAATGAATCCAAGGTTTCATCAAAAAAAGTAAGTTTGTAGTATGGAATTATAACGGCTAACATGATATTTTTTTTAGCATATCTTTCCAAAATTTATAATGGTATTTAGAAAATGGATGAATTTTAAAGATTTTGTACCACCAGTAAATTGCATCTTTATACATTTTCTGTTCTATTAGAGTTGCTATAAATTTTACTCCTATTTTGTATTCAAGCTTTTTGATATACTCTTTACTAAACTGTTCTTTAAGATAAATGGGAAAGTCATTTCTATATTTCTTATGGAACGAACTAGTTGATTCAATCCATAACGTATTTAAATTCCCTTCTGAAAAATGTTCTAAAAAAATTCTATTCGTAACACAAATCTTTTTTTGCTGTTTATAATTTTGTAAAGAAAGGTATAAATCATAATTATGAAACCCTTTTAATTTTTCATCAAAAATAAATTTATCCTTTCTTCGCATTACCATAAAAACACCATCTATAGCGACAACTTCAACAATATCAGAGTTTTCAAATCCCCTGTCCAAAATTTCGGTTGAACCATCTTTGTAATGCTGCTTTATTTTTAAAACATTATAATTGGTATCCCACCATGATGAAGGCATTTGGGTTTTTAACTTTGTTCCAGCAACACCTATTAATCCTATTTTTTTCTCAGATTCAAATATAGATTCAATTATCTCTCCCCAATTTGCAGTATGAAACTTTATGTCATCATGTATGAAACACAAGTAATTTCCTGAACTATTTTTAATCCCTGCATTATAAGCCTCAAAAATAGAATACTTATTTTCTGAATTGTCTATAACGATCAATTCGTAATGACAACCTATTGTTTCTAAAATATTTTGATATAATACAGTTGAAATTTGAGCTTTACGGGAACAAATAATGATAGAAATCATTTTCATCAATATTTGAATTTAAATATTCTATTTATTTTTCGTTTAATACTTTTCTTAAGACTGTTGTGCTTTAAATAAACATCAAACACAGTTATCATATAAAAATATCCTTTTAATTTTTTTTCCGTCTGAATAAAAAGTATTGCTTTTTCATAAGTTAAATAATTTCTTTTGATAAATCTATTTTTTACTTTGATTGCAGTAATATTCGGCAGTTTTCTTTCATATAAATATTGCATCAATACAGCTCTCATTTTATAATCAATTTCTATAATTGAAATCCTTTTTTCAGACTCTACTGCTCTTGCAATAACGCTATTGGAATGGTATCTAAAATTATTTAATGATTCACTAATAAAAGCAATTTTCTTATTTACAATTAACTTGAAATAAAACATCCAATCTCCACAATATCGAAACTCTGGGACAAGATCAAAATGGTGTTGCAAATCAATTGCTTCTTTTTTAATAAGTACAGCGCTAGCATTTGGTATTACATTTTTACAAATTAAAAATTGTTCGATAAACTCATTACTGTCTACTGTAAAATCTTGTAAAAAATAAGAAACACTCAAATTATTTGTATGAGAAATCCAACTACCTGTAATCTCAGAAAATTCATTAAGCTTACTAGACTGACAATAAGATAATACTACTTGTGCATCTTTGAGAAAAGGTTCAAGAATTTTCTCTAAAAAGTTTAATTCACAAGAATCATCAGACTCTGCAATCCAAATATAGTCTCCCTTGGCGAGTTCAATTCCTTTTTTCCATTGAAAAAAAGTATTCCCTGAATTAACTTCATTAAAAATACATTGACTCACTTTAGGATGCTGAGCATATTCTAATAGTATAGCCTGACTATTATCGGTACTGCAATCATCTAATAAAATAACTTCAAAAACAGTATAGGTTTGATTAAGTATACTATCTAAGCGTTCTTTCAAAAAACGCTCGTGATTGTAATTGGGAACTATGACTGAAATTAAAGGTGTTTTAGAAATCATTAAAAAATCTGTTTTAGCTTTTGTTTTATTTTATAAAAAGGGAAAATGATAAAGTTACCAATTTTAAAAGTGTTAGACTTTTTCCATTCCAAAGTTAGATTGCTCTTGATAATTTGTTCAAATCGATCATTTGCCCTTTTGGTAATTTGAGTTCCATTAAAAAAAGAATCACAAATACTATAGTCATCTACTTCAGAAGCTATTACAATATTATAAAGTGGTTCAATTGATTCATCTTCTAAACCATGCTCATCCCCATAAAAAACCTTAAATTTATTAATGCTTTCAAAAGAGCTAATGAATGAATTGAAATTAAATGAATTTTGATAATAATACTTTGTAAATTGGAACGATTTATTGACTAATTCTTTGAACTCTTTAAAATACAATTCTTTCACATGAAATGGATTGTGTTGTCCGGTCAAATCAGAATAATATTTTTTATCAGGTGAAGACATTATTAAAACACCATCATCTTTTAAAACCCTTTTTATTTCTGATAACATCTCATTGTGCTTATCATGATGTTCTATGGTTTCAAAACTAACAACAACATCTATAGAATTTGAATCTACTGGTATCTTATCTGCTCTACCTACAAGAAATCTTAAATTGTTTTTGGAATACTTAAGTTTAGCATTTTCTATCGTTTCAAAATCAATATCAACACCTATAACTTCGAATGCCTTTTCTGCCAAAAGATAAGAACCATAACCTTCCCCCGATGCAATATCTAACACTTTTTTACCTGACACAAAATCATTTACTATAGCGTACCTATGCAAATGTTCTACAGTAACATCTGAAAAATCATAAAACTCTAATCTTTCTCCGGTAGATTTTTTTTCCATCCACTTTAATTTTAATAATATTGTAAAATCCCGCTTCAATATTTTAAATCATTTTTTTTAAATATCCATTAACATTGAAAGTAGCATTTTTCCCAAACATATCACACCATTTTCTATCAACTATATATTCTGGATGATTGGGTAAAAATTCACGAAGTGCTTTCAATGGTCCACCTTGATATTCTTTTTCTAGTCCAAGTTCGTTAATAATTCCATCTTCAATAATGAAATAGGAATTTACTGATACTATTTCGTGGAACTTATTTAATATTCCAATAGAATCTTTGTATAAATGTGACGCATCTTCTATAATCAGTATTGTTTCAAAACCTCTTGTTAATTTCAAATCATAATTTTCCCATCCATCTGTAAAAAATTTGATTCGACTATGCTCTTTAACTTTTGGATCAATTATATCTACAATATCAATTGTATGCAAAATACCTTTCCCAATACTATCTAATAAATCTGCTATGTAAAGTGCACCACCACCAATGTTAGTACCAATTTCGATAACCAGATCAGGTTTAACTTCATTGATAATCATTTGATAAATCACATAATCAAATGGGCATCTTATTGCTTTAATTCCTTTATAAGTTACTTGATGATGACCTCTATAAATAGAATCAATTGAAAACTGAACTTGTTCTTCTTTACTATTTTTTTTCTTTTTAAACATTTTTACATTATATGGTATTATGGTTTTAATAAAAGTCCTTGACAAGTTGGTAATGATAAAATTTCTACTCCTTTAGAACGAGCAAAATCATCATGCGCTTTTTTTTGTTCGTTATAACTGTTATCATATCCGTAATCATCTAAAATAACAACCCCCCCACTTACTATTTTATCCCAAAAAAACTCTAATGCAGCGACTTCTGGCACAACACAATTCATATCTATTGATAAGTAACTTATTTTATCTGAATCAACATATTCTAATGTTTCAGGAACTGCTCCTTTTATAATTTTGACATTATAATCTTTAAATGTATTAACAACTTGTTTATATAAATAATCTGAATCTTCTTTATCATAACCCATTATTACATTTCTTTTAAATTCCTCTTCACTACTATATCTTTTATCCAATCCATTAAATGTATCCAATAAAAAATATTTTTTCAAAGAATTCTGAAAAGCAGTATAATTAATAACAGCACGAGCAAAAATACCAGTATGAACTCCGCAGTCCACAAAATCCCCTTCTAAATGCATTGCATGATTCGCTGCCCAACACAAAACATGTATTCTCCATTGAATATCATGATTTTTTAACAAAGTACCATTATCTGTTTTCTTTCCTAATTCATAGGATTCAACAAAAAGTGGATCTCTTAAAAAATCTGCATTGTGAAATGTATATAATAAGTCATTTGAATAAGTAATTCTAGCCTTAGGTAAAATATGATTATTATCAATAAGAGAATCATACTTTTCTTTTTTTATATAGCCAATTTTTTTTAATAATTTTTCTATCATAATTATTCAATTTTATTAACTTCCCAATTCAAGAGTGGCCTTACAAAACCAGGGAAGCTTTGTGTGTAATTACCTCGTGCTGAATCTCCATTCATCTCATCTACTATATTAATAGTTATTACTTTTTCTAAATGAATAAACATTTCAAATGGATTGGGTTTAAAAAACGCAATACTTATCGTTAAAAGTCCTTCACTTAATAGATTTTTAGGAATCCACATTGTAGCTTGATAAACCCCTTTATCTTTTTTATTTTTCCTTTCAAATGAAGTGACATCATGTGAATTAAAGATATTAATATCTTCATCATTATAGAAATTGGCTCCATGAATAAATGAATATCCATCTTCAGTAACTTCATAGGAAGTAGTAACTCCTATGTCATCTATTATTCTGTAATTTCCATTCTGAGAAACAGAACCATCTCTATTGTGCACAATTACTTCATTTACTTTTAGAAAGAAAACATATGGATTATTCTTATCATTCCATTTTTTATGCGACTCTAAAATATTATCTACATGTAAATAACTGGCAACAATATCTTCGGTTGCACCCTCTGCTATCAATTTTCCATTTTCCAAAACAATACATCTACTACACAACTGTTTTACAGCCAACATGTTATGACTTACAAACAAAACCGTTCTGCCGCCCGTTTTAGAAATATCTTGCATTTTACCAATGGCTTTTTTTTGGAATTCGGCATCACCTACTGCTAAGACTTCATCTACAATCAATATTTCAGGTTCTAAAAATGCTGCTACTGCAAAGGCCAAACGTACGTACATCCCGCTACTATAGCGTTTTACAGGAGTATCAATGTAACGCTGGCAACCTGAAAATTCGATTATTTCATCTAGCTTAGCCGTAATTTCTTTTTTAGTCATACCTAAAATAGCACCATTCAAATAGATGTTTTCGCGTCCGGTCATTTCTCCATTAAAACCAGTTCCAACCTCCAATAATGAAGCTACACGACCGCCAAACTTAATGCTCCCGGTTGTTGGTGCCGTTACACGTGATAAAATTTTCAATAAGGTCGATTTTCCAGCGCCATTTTTACCAATAATACCAATTACTTCACCGCGCTCAATTTCAAAATTAATATCCTGGAGCGCCCAAACATAATCACTCTCCGCTTTGGTCGAACGGTCATTGGTATCCCCAATTTTCAAATAAGGATCTTCCTTACCCCGAATTTGATGCCACCAACGATTCAAATCATGAACTAATGAACCCGTTCCAACAGTACCCAAACGGTATTGCTTTGAAATATTTTCTGCTCTTAATATTATGTCTTTCATTTTTCTTACCAGATATAAATCTTGTGTGGTGCAATACAAATGGTGAATGATCACTATTTACTACTCTTTTTACAGTTCAACCGTCATCGCCCACTGTTAACTGTTTTCTATTTAATACTTATTATCGGCTACATCTTTCTCACTGTATACTACTTACTGCTAACTTTATACTGTTAACTAATCACTATTCACTTCTCACCACTCACTTTATACAGTATCAATAAACTTTTTCTCTGTATGATTGAACAATAACAATCCAATAAATAAAACTCCGATGGAAAAGAATAACGTATACACTATTCCCCAAAAAGGAAACGCACCTGTACTTAGAAGCATATAACGTGTTGCCTCAATGCAATATGCCAAAGGGTTGTATTGTACAAGCCATGCATAATTTGGCATTTTAACAGCAATTAAATCCAATGGAAAAAAAACGGCAGAAATATACATCAACAATTGTATTCCAAAACCAATTAAATACGTTAAGTCTCTATACTTAGTAACAAGTGCCGAAATTATCATACCAAAACCCAAACCTAAAATTCCCAAGAGAATAATGACAAGAGGAAAAAAAAAGGTCCATGAATTGAAAGATATTGAAGCATCTTGATTGTAGTAATAAATAAAAAAGCAAATAAAAATAAAGATTTGGATAAAAAATTTAATCAAATTAGATAGGACAACAGTCAAAGGAGCTATAATTCTAGGAAAATAAACTTTGCCGAAAATTCCAGCATTTGAGGCAAAAGTATTAGAAGTGCCATTCAAGCAAGCAGTGAAATAATTCCAAACGGTAATACTAGCAAGATTAAACAAAAATGGAGGAACAGATCCAGTACTTATTCCTGCTAAATTATTAAAAACAATAGTAAAAGTTAGACTAGTTAATAAGGGCTGAATGAAATACCACAAAGGTCCTAAAATTGTTTGCTTATATACCGTCACAATATCTCTTTTTACAAAGAGAAACAAAAGATCACGATAAACCCACACTTCTTTCAGATGAAGTGAGAAAAATTTATTTTTTGGTGTTATTTCAAACAACCACGTGGTATTGGTTGATTCTTTCAAATTCATTATAGGCAAAGAATTAAAGTAGGGCAAAATGTATTGGGACAAAAATTATAAAAAAAAAAGAGTAATGACATTATAATTAAAATATCAATTACCTTCAAAAATAACGAATAAAACTGAACATGTAAAGTGTGCTTTCTTCACAAAAGATAACTTAAAAATGAAATAAAAATTGATTCTAATCAAGTTTCATCGGATAGAAATCAATCTACGTGACCTCTATTAAAAATTACTTACAATCTACAACTGAAAATTTAAATTTAACTCGATCAAAGTCTATAGATTCCCCTTTTACAAAATAAGTAGCACCCATGGTCGTTTGCATTTTACCATTACCCAAAACTAACGAATCACCACGTTTTAAGAAAGCCATAGGGTTTTTAAAAGTAACTTTTGTATTATTCCCTTCAATAAATGTATAACTTACAAAAATAGTATCCCCACTCGTATTACCTGATACAGTACCTTTTTTTACTGCAGCATTATTAAAACTCATTACCATATCCCCACTAATTTTTCCGTCTTTTAATGAGTTAAGTTGCAAACTTATAGAATCATTATCATAAATAGACTTGTAACACGTAACGGCAATAGGTTTTTCTTGTTTAGCTGTGTCATTCATAAGTTTCTTCTCAGATGTTGTATTTTGACAGCTTTGTAAACCAACACAAGCAAACAGAAAACTCCCAATGATATATTTTTTCATAATAATTTGTTTTTTAAATAGCTTAGCTAAAATACGAATAAAAAAAGAAAGAATGATATAAAAGCAAAAGATATCCAATAATACCATGTCCTATAAACGAAAAACCCTCCAACACATATGTGTTAGAGGGTTTTTCTATGTACTCAGAGCGGGACTTGAACCCGCACGAACATTGCTGTTCACTGGATTTTAAGTCCAGCGTGTCTACCAATTTCACCATCCGAGCTGGTTGTGGTACCTCCAGGGATCGAACCAGGGACACATGGATTTTCAGTCCATTGCTCTACCATCTGAGCTAAGGTACCTTACTTGTAAAAAGTAAATGATAAAAAAAAGCCCATCCGATTAGAATGGGCTTTCAAAGAAAGGCGACGACATACTCTCCCACATAACTGCAGTACCATCTGCGCAGGCGGGCTTAACTACTCTGTTCGGGATGGGAAGAGGTGAGCCCCGCCGCAATAACCACCTTAAGATTATTGTTTAAGGAGTTTCAAGTTTTTATAGTTTCAGGTTTTTCAACCTGTAACATTAAACATCAAACTTTAAACGCAGCTTTGCTGCAATATCTTAACATACTGAGATAAAGAATATAAAAAGTGTATTAGAAAGTTTCTCCCTCCCGATTACTCGGGAGGAAAAGGGTGTACATAAGCTTACGGGTTATTAGTACTACTCGACTATGACATTACTGCCTTTACATCTATAGCCTATCAACGTGGTCATCTCCCACGACCCTTAAAAGAAATCTCATCTTGTGGTGGGTTTCGCGCTTATATGCTTTCAGCGCTTATCCCTTCCAAACGTAGCTACTCTGCGGTGCCACTGGCGTGACAACAGATACACTAGAGGTTTGTCCAATTCGGTCCTCTCGTACTAGAATCAGATCCACTCAAATTTCTTGCGCCCACAGTAGATAGAGACCGAACTGTCTCACGACGTTCTGAACCCAGCTCGCGTGCCACTTTAATGGGCGAACAGCCCAACCCTTGGGACCTTCTCCAGCCCCAGGATGTGACGAGCCGACATCGAGGTGCCAAACCCCCCCGTCGATATGAGCTCTTGGGGGAGATCAGCCTGTTATCCCCGGCGTACCTTTTATCCTTTGAGCGATGGCCCTTCCATGCGGAACCACCGGATCACTATGCTCTACTTTCGTACCTGATCGACCTGTATGTCTCTCAGTCAAGCTCCCTTATGCCATTGCACTCTACGCACGGTTACCAAGCGTACTGAGGGAACCTTTAGAAGCCTCCGTTACTCTTTTGGAGGCGACCACCCCAGTCAAACTACCCACCAAGCAATGTCCCCCACATTATGGGGTTAGGCCTCAGATAAACAAAGGGTTGTATTTCAACAATGACTCCACAACGCCTAGCGACGCCACTTCACAGTCTCCAACCTATCCTACACATCATTTATCCAAGGTCAATACTAAGCTATAGTAAAGGTGCACAGGGTCTTTTCGTCCCACTGCGGGTAAGCGGCATCTTCACCGCTACTACAATTTCACCGAGCTCATGGCTGAGACAGTGTCCAGATCGTTACACCATTCGTGCAGGTCGGAACTTACCCGACAAGGAATTTCGCTACCTTAGGACCGTTATAGTTACGGCCGCCGTTTACTGGGGCTTCAATTCAATGCTTCTCCGAAGATAACATCTCCTCTTAACCTTCCAGCACCGGGCAGGTGTCAGGCCCTATACTTCATCTTACGATTTTGCAGAGCCCTGTGTTTTTGATAAACAGTCGCCTGGACCTCTTCACTGCGGCCAGCATTGCTGCTGGCGACCCTTCTCCCGAAGTTACGGGTCTATTTTGCCTAATTCCTTAGCCATGAATCTCTCGAGCACCTTAGGATTCTCTCCTCGACTACCTGTGTCGGTTTGCGGTACGGGTACTTATTACCTGAAGTTTAGAGGTTTTTCTTGGAAGCCCTTAGGCGCACTATCTCTTCTACCGAAGTATCCGAGTACTATCGTATTTCCCCAAAACCCGTGGATTTGCCTGCGGGTCTTATAGGTAGGTACTTCAACGAACTATTCCGTCAGTTCGCGGCGCTTTCATCACTCCGTCACCCCATCACAGTAATAACTAGTACGGGAATATTAACCCGTTGTCCATCGACTGTCCCTTTCGGGTTCGCCTTAGGTCCCGACTAACCCACAGCTGATTAGCATAGCTGTGGAAACCTTAGTCTTTCGGTGTGCGGGTTTCTCGCCCGCATTATCGTTACTTATGCCTACATTTTCTTTTCTAACCAGTCCAGCATGCCTTACGACACACCTTCAACCCTGTTAGAATGCTCCCCTACCACTCCATAATTTAATATGAAATCCATAGCTTCGGTAATACGCTTATGCCCGATTATTATCCATGCTCGTCCGCTCGACTAGTGAGCTGTTACGCACTCTTTAAATGAATGGCTGCTTCCAAGCCAACATCCTAGCTGTCTGGGCAGACAAACCTCGTTCTTTCAACTTAGCGTATATTTGGGGACCTTAGCTGATGGTCTGGGTTCTTTCCCTCTCGGACTTGGACCTTAGCACCCAAGCCCTCACTGCACGGAAACATTATATAGCATTCGGAGTTTGTCAGGAATTGGTAGGCGGTGAAGCCCCCGCATCCAATCAGTAGCTCTACCTCTATATAACTTTATGCCGTGCGCTGCACCTAAATGCATTTCGGGGAGTACGAGCTATTTCCGAGTTTGATTGGCCTTTCACCCCTACCCACAGGTCATCCGAAGACTTTTCAACGTCAACCGGTTCGGACCTCCACACTGTGTTACCAGCGCTTCATCCTGCCCATGGGTAGATCACACGGTTTCGCGTCTAACACTACTGACTAAAGCGCCCTATTCAGACTCGCTTTCGCTACGGATCCGTGGCTTAACCACTTATCCTTGCCAGCAACGTTAACTCGTAGGCTCATTATGCAAAAGGCACGCCGTCACCCCACGAAAGGGCTCCGACCGCTTGTAAGCGTATGGTTTCAGGATCTATTTCACTCCGTTATTCACGGTTCTTTTCACCTTTCCCTCACGGTACTGGTTCACTATCGGTCTCTCAGGAGTATTTAGCCTTAGCGGATGGTCCCGCCAAATTCAGACAGGGTTTCACGTGCCCCGCCCTACTCAGGATACCACTATTCATTATACTCGTTACCCATACGGGACTATCACCCTCTATAGTGTCACTTTCCAGTAACTTCCGGTTCCTTGTACATAAAATATCGTGGTCCTACAACCCCAACATTGCCGTAACAACATTGGTTTGGGCTAATCCGCGTTCGCTCGCCACTACTTACGGAATCACTTTTGTTTTCTTCTCCTCCGCCTACTTAGATGTTTCAGTTCAGCGGGTTTGCCCACCTATCGGTGTACTATCTCTTCAAGATAGTGGGTTGCCCCATTCAGGTATTTACGGATCAACGCATGTGTGCTGCTCCCCGTAACTTTTCGCAGCTTATCACGCCTTTCATCGCCTCTGAGAGCCAAGGCATCCCCCATACGCCCTTATTTTGCTTATTGTACCAATCTTAAATTTAATTAAGACCGTTTTCTTTGTCTTTTACTATAAATAGTAAAAAACGCTTTCTACTTTTTATTATTTCTTATCTCAATATGTCAATGAACTTTATTTAGGTCGAAAGTTATAAAGTCTAAGGTCATAAAGTCATACTTTTGACTTTCAGACTTTAGTCTTTCGACTAAATTTGTGGAGAATAACGGAGTCGAACCGTTGACCTCCTGCGTGCAAGGCAGGCGCTCTAGCCAGCTGAGCTAATCCCCCGTTTTTAGTTGGCAGTTATCAGTCGCAGTTCGCAGTTGGATAACGTGCTCACTTTAACGTGATTTCACTCTTCTTCTAAAATTTCCTTATTTAAGTCTAAATAGTTGTCTCGGACAGACTCGAACTGTCGACCCCTACATTATCAGTGTAGTACTCTAACCAGCTGAGCTACGAGACACTCTTATTCTTAAATTTTTATTCTTTTTTTTTAAATTAACAGCAAGAGTAATAAAATGTTGGTATCTGTTTCCAACTTGAACTTTCGTCTTCTTTCCCTAGCGTGTATTACTACTAACACTAAGGCTCTAGAAAGGAGGTGTTCCAGCCGCACCTTCCGGTACGGCTACCTTGTTACGACTTAGCCCTAGTTACCAGTTTTACCCTAGGCAGCTCCTTGCGGTCACCGACTTCAGGCACCCCCAGCTTCCATGGCTTGACGGGCGGTGTGTACAAGGCCCGGGAACGTATTCACCGGATCATGGCTGATATCCGATTACTAGCGATTCCAGCTTCACGGAGTCGAGTTGCAGACTCCGATCCGAACTGTGACCGGTTTTATAGATTCGCTCCTGGTCGCCCAGTGGCTGCTCTCTGTACCGGCCATTGTAGCACGTGTGTAGCCCAAGGCGTAAGGGCCGTGATGATTTGACGTCATCCCCACCTTCCTCACAGTTTGCACTGGCAGTCTTGTTAGAGTTCCCGACTTGACTCGCTGGCAACTAACAACAGGGGTTGCGCTCGTTATAGGACTTAACCTGACACCTCACGGCACGAGCTGACGACAACCATGCAGCACCTTGTAAATTGTCTTGCGAAAAGTCTGTTTCCAAACCGGTCAATCTACATTTAAGCCTTGGTAAGGTTCCTCGCGTATCATCGAATTAAACCACATGCTCCACCGCTTGTGCGGGCCCCCGTCAATTCCTTTGAGTTTCATTCTTGCGAACGTACTCCCCAGGTGGGATACTTATCACTTTCGCTTAGCCACTGAACTTGCGCCCAACAGCTAGTATCCATCGTTTACGGCGTGGACTACCAGGGTATCTAATCCTGTTCGCTACCCACGCTTTCGTCCATCAGCGTCAATCCATTAGTAGTAACCTGCCTTCGCAATTGGTATTCCATGTAATCTCTAAGCATTTCACCGCTACACTACATATTCTAGTTACTTCCTAATAATTCAAGTCAGACAGTATCAATGGCCGTTCCACCGTTGAGCGATGGGCTTTCACCACTGACTTATCTGACCGCCTACGGACCCTTTAAACCCAATGATTCCGGATAACGCTTGGATCCTCCGTATTACCGCGGCTGCTGGCACGGAGTTAGCCGATCCTTATTCTTACAGTACCGTCAAGTCTCTACACGTAGAGGTGTTTCTTCCTGTACAAAAGCAGTTTACAATCCATAGGACCGTCATCCTGCACGCGGCATGGCTGGATCAGGCTTGCGCCCATTGTCCAATATTCCTCACTGCTGCCTCCCGTAGGAGTCTGGTCCGTGTCTCAGTACCAGTGTGGGGGATCTCCCTCTCAGGACCCCTACCCATCGTTGCCTTGGTAAGCCGTTACCTTACCAACTAGCTAATGGGACGCATGCTCATCTTTCACCGTTGTGACTTTAATAGTGGTTTCATGCGAAACTGCTATACTATGAGGTATTAATCCAAATTTCTCTGGGCTATCCCTCTGTGAAAGGTAGATTGCATACGCGTTACGCACCCGTGCGCCGGTCTCTAGGTCCGAAAACCTATACCCCTCGACTTGCATGTGTTAAGCCTGCCGCTAGCGTTCATCCTGAGCCAGGATCAAACTCTTCATCGTATATTGTTTGTTCGCCGTGGCGAACTATTGTTATTCGACTCAGTTCTAGTGGTTTTTTCAAATCTTCCGATTCTATTACTCTTATTCTTTATGTTCTGTTCTTGCGAACAAAACGGCTGTCAATTCAATATGTCTAGGAACGTATTCTTACTATTTTTTCGCCTTTCGTTTGTTTCTCAAAGCGGGTGCAAAAGTAGCTATTCTTTTTTTAACTGGCAAGAAAAAATTGAAGTTTTTTTGAGATAATTTTTACCTCGTTTACTTCTCTATTTCTTATCAATCTTTCAAGGAACTTCCGTTGTTTTGCGGGGTGCAAAGATAACTTTCATTTTTAAATCTCACAAGCTTTTTTTAAAGTTTTTTTAAAGAGTAAATCTCTATTCACTTTGTTTTTCTTGCCAATCATTTAAAGAACGTCTGCGCTATTGCGGGTGCAAAACTACAACCTTTATTCGCTTTTACAAGCTTTTTTTAAACCTTTTTTTAAAGTTTTATTAACTTTTAAACTAAAGCACTGATTAAACGACTCTTAAAACTTAAACTTTTTTTCAACTTATTTGAATTTTGATAAATATACAGTGAAATCATGACTGTGGAGGGTATTTAATAGCATTCTATATATAAGGTGTACTGGTTTTTCTAGTGTTGCAATTATAACATCGCACTCTATTATATATAGATACTATCGTTTACTAATAAAACAACATAATAAACCTTTATATATAGGTAATGTTTTTACTTCTCCGCAAAAAACGTCTTCTACATTGAGAAACCGCGTTAGGGATAGCAGCGAAAAGCCCACAGTGACGACCGAAAGGAAGGAACGAGGACTTGTAGCGAAGAGCCCGACCCTTTTGCAATTCCTGAAGCTACTGCGAAAGGGATTGCAAAAGGGTAACGCCCTAATGAAATTTTGACAATCCAATGTGCTTAGATTGAAGATAATTAATATGTATCATATCAATAAAAAAAATACACTATTGAATGATAGGGCTACATTGTTTCTCTATACTCTACCTACATGCTATAAATAGTATCTTATTTTGAAAGGAAACAGAAAATGAACGCAATAAAATTGAGTCTTATAAAAAAGTGAATGGATTCTCTTTTGAAATAATCCTTTTGGAAGGAGTTTTATTTATATTTGCAGCATGTTTACATTTTTTAAATCGAAGCCTCTATTACGAGAGCTCATTCCGCAAAACCACATCGACATTCATTCGCATTTGCTTCCAGGTATTGACGATGGTGCCCAAACGTTCAAAGACACGCTTGCTCTAACCACTGCATTACAAAATATGGGGGTTAGCGAGTTTATTACAACCCCACACATAATACAACATGTTTGGAAAAACACACACGAACAAATCGTAAAGAAACAAAAAGAAACGGTATCCTTATTACATGAGAACGGCATCACGCAACCCTTCAAGGCTGCAGCGGAGTACCTGATGGACGACCAGTTTGTTACACTTTTTAAAGAAAAGTCTTTACTGACCTTGAAAGACAATTACGTACTGGTGGAGATGTCTTACATCAATGCCCCTATTCAATTGTATAGCATTTTATTTGATTTGCAGGTTGCTGGATACATTCCCGTTTTGGCACATCCTGAGCGATATCTTTTCTATCACAATAATATGAAGGAATACGACAAACTTATTAAAGCAGGCTGTTTGTTTCAGCTTAATTTATTATCCGTTGTAGGCTATTACGGCACAGGTATTGCTCAAATTGCCGAACAATTACTTAAAAAAGGAATGTATACGTATGTGGGTACCGATGCGCATCACGCCAAACACATTGCCGCTTTTGATCAAAAAATATTAATTAAAGACAGCTCACCTTTAAAAGAAGCAATTGCCAACAATCAATTTTTTAAACAATAAAATCAATCCTAAACTCTTAGTCTTAACAACTTACTTACCCCCAATAAAAAAAGCTTACTGAGAATGATACTCAGTAAGCTTTTTTATTTAGGAGCTATTCTATGACTATTTCATATTTAACAGCCTTTTATACCATACTTTTTGTTCAACTTGCATTCCGTAACCATAACCATAACCATAGCCTTTAGAAGAATCCGTATCATTTAACAACAAACACATGTTAGGTAATTTATGTTCTTTATATAAGGTGTTTGGAATATTCAACATCCTTTTTTCTAGGAAATTCGCACGTGCTACATAAATAAAACAATCTGCATTATTAGCAATTAAAAGCGTGTCAGTAACCAAGGCTACAGGTGCCGTATCTACAATGATATAATCGTATTTTTTCTTGAGATTTTCAAACATCGTTTCTACCTTTTGGCTCATTAATAGTTCAGCTGGATTAGGCGGAACGATACCTGCAGGAAGAATATCAAAATGTTGAAATCCATCATACTTTACAATAAAATCCTCTACTTTTAAATCTTTAGACGATAAATAGTTTGTTACTCCGTCATCTGGAATTGTTAAATAATCGTCCAAACGCGGGCTTCTGATATCCATTCCTATCAACAATACTTTTTTACCTGAAAGTGCAAAAGTAGCTGCCAAATTTACCGATACAAACGTTTTTCCCTCTGATGGAAAAGTCGATGTTAAAAATATGGTTTTGGCTTGCCCATCAGGAACACGACTCAGCATAAATTCTAAGTTAGTTCGAATAATTCGTAAGGCTTCTGCACTGCTCGTCCTACTTTCGGAACGAATCAACTCGTTTGGAGAATCAGAGGAAGGAACGTCACCAATAAAAGGGATAAGTGATTTGCCTTCCAAATCTAAACGACTTTTAATTTTCGTATCCAACAAATCGATCACATATATCACTCCAAAAGGAACTAAAACTCCCAACAACAATGCCGCCAGATAAATGATGCTCTTTTTTGGCGAAACTGGTATTTCTGATCCTTTGGCCTTGTCCACAACTCGTGCAATAGCCTCTGTAGCCGCCATCGCAATAGCGGTTTCTTCACGCTTTTGCAACAAGTACAAATACAGCTCTTCCTTCACTTTTTGCTGCCTTGCTATTACGCGAAACTGACGTTCTTGTACAGGAATTTTACCAATTTTACTATTTAACAATCCTTCTTGACCGCTCAAATCTCTTTTTTGGATTTGCAAGTTGGACTTCATTCGGCTCAAACTAGCCGATACATTAGACTTTAAAGACTCGATTTGCGAATCAAGTTTAATAACAGAAGGATTCGACTCTGTAGCCGATTTCAAAATTCTATTACGGTCTAAAACTAATTTGTTGTATTCGCCTATTAACTCAGTAGCTTCGCCACTGATAATGTTGTTGGGCAACAAATCTGCCTTTTTGCTTTTTTTCATAAAGTCAAGCATAGAACCGATCATGTTCAGCTGTATATCGGCCTCTACTCCTTTTTTATCGTACTCGCTAGACCCCTCTATAAAAAGCTTGGCTTCTGTTTCAATATCCGTCAAACGATTTGCATTTTTGAAGTCTTGCACATTTTGCTCCACTCCATCTAATTCTTCCGTAATTAAAGCCAAACGATTGGCAATAAAACGGGAGGTGTTCTCTGAAATGAAATTTTTATCTGCTGCAGCGTCTTCGTTATAATTTTTAACCAAATTATTTAAGAAATCCTCAGCTTTTTTAACTACAGGATCAACAATGGCAAGTTCCACCACACTACTCGTCTTGCTTAAAGGATTTACAGTCAACCGAGATCTGTAGCTGTTTACTACTTTCGCTAAAGGTGTAATAACAATATGGATTACTGTAGCTCCATCTCCATAAGATACGGGATGAATTAATGATTTGTTGATTACAAAAGTTCCTAACTTGGACGATATTGATTCTCCATAACGATAGGTCTTTTTAGAAGCAAGCAACATTGTTTTCTCAGCTTCCTCCTGCAATTCAAATGAATTTGTTGAAATCGCCTTAAATTCAAAGGCAGCGGTCCTATCTTCAAAATCTTGTTTCTTATTTAAAAAAGTAACAATGATGGGTGCATTTTTATACAAATCACTGCTGATGATTTTTCCTTGTGATACTAAAGTAACCGCTAGATTCATTTTCCTTAGTGTACTTTCTATAAGCGTGCGTGACTTTAAAATCTCAATTTCATTGTCTAAATTGTTTTTTGCTCCACCAATACCCATATCTGCAAAAGCCGATAATTCTGAGGACAGTCCGCCTTTTTTTTCATCTTTAACTAATATGGTAGTAGCTGCTTTGTATTGGGGTGTCGTGTATCTCAAATATACATATGCCATTGATAAACTGATCATTATACCCAACAAAAACCACCTCCAATGTGTCGCATATTGGTCTACAATGGCTCTAATATTTAAATCTTGTTCTGTATTATCAGTCTGAATACTATTTTCCATTCGGGTTTAATTTGAACTTGAAACGATAAGCGTTATTAAAGTGATTAGTAAAGAAGAAATAGAGATGATTACTCCTGTATTGGGTCCTACTGCAGCTGCATTGATGCGGCTTTTATTAGGCTCTACATAGACTACATCATTTTGTGCTAAGTAATAAAAAGGAGAATTCAAAAAATTGGCATTGGTGATGTCCACCCGATTGAAAGACTTTACTCCATTTGTTTCTCTAATGATCAATATGTTGTTTCTCTTCCCGAAAATAGTCAAATCTCCTGCCAAAGCCAGTGCCTCGATCAGCGTAATGCGCTCTGAGTTTACTGGGTACGATCCAGGAGCCATTACTTCACCTTGAATGGATACCTTAAAATTAGCTATACGGAGGTTGATAATTGGATTTTTGATGTAGGCCGCTATTTTAGAATGCAATAGTTGCATTACATCTGTACGAGTCAACCCACTCACTTTTAACTTTCCTATCACTGGAAATTCTATATTTCCATTGGTATCGACTAAATACAATTGCATCGAAACTTGACCTCCAGCGATTTTAAGGTCTGTCGTTGGCTGCGTAACAACTGAGCTCAAGTTAAAGGGAGCAGCAATTTCAGGATCCTCTGCAGATACAATAATAGACAACAAATCATCTTGTTGGATCTTGATCTCATAAGAGCTGCTGTTGGATTGGGACGACATGGCATCTATATTTTGGTAGTAAACTACGTCTTTTCTTTGGGCACACGAAAACAACAAGCCTATAATTAGGAAAGGTATGGCCCGTTGGAGTACATAATAATATTTCATTTTCAATCATTTGGGTTTTAACGGTGCAAATATAAGAAAACACTACTTAAACTGACCTTTTAATACTATTAATTTAAAATCATCTATAAACTAACTCCATAGCATCAACATACACTAGCATCCAACAGTTTTTAGAACAGATAACTTTCGAAAACGCAAAAAAATTTCTAAAATTGTCTAAATATGAGTGTATTTCAAAGAATAATGCAGATTGTCAAAAGTGCACAATTATCATCTTGTATTCTTAAGCTGTATTTGTATCGTAAACCCTTCACTGTAGTCATACAATACGATGAAAAAATCCATTAAACTAGCTTTCAGACTGGATACAAAAAAAACAGCCTAATTGACTATTTCTTTTATCGAAATGGACTACTCGAGTGTTTTTCGCTTTGTATATCAATACGCTATTATGGATGTACTTCTACTGCATCAAGCGTTTCAAAAGTAGAGTTCATACTTTTAAACTCGGGTACTATTTTTTTCATCTGCGTCACCATAGCATCATTAGTATACCCTTCTGCAATATGAATCAAATCAATCACATCTTGATGCAATGTCTCGTATTCTTCTTGCAATTCTTGAGCAATCATAATTTTAGAATGGTAGGTTGGTAAGGACTTTGAAGTGTCGTTCAACAATTCCTCGTACAGTTTTTCACCCGGCCTCAATCCCACAACCTGTATTTTAATATCGCGTTCTGGTATAAAACCAGCCAACTTGATCATTTTTCGAGCCAAATCAATAATTTTTACGGGCTTACCCATGTCGAAAATATAAATTTCACCGCCATTGCCCATCGCTCCAGCTTCCAAAACCAATTGGCAAGCTTCAGGAATCGTCATGAAATACCGAATAATATCCTTGTGGGTTATGGTTACAGGGCCACCCGCAGCAATTTGTTTTGTAAAAAGTGGCACAACCGAGCCATTGGAACCCAATACATTTCCAAAACGAGTAGTAATAAATTTAGTAGATTGATCCCCTTTTTCGCGTTGGTTTTTCAAATGCAAGGACTGTACGTATTTCTCAGCAATTCGCTTGCTGGCCCCCATCACATTACTTGGGTTTACCGCTTTGTCAGTAGAGACCATTACAAATTTTTTGACGTTATAAGCGCACGATAGATCCGCTAAATTTTTTGTTCCTTTAACATTCGTAAAAATAGCTTGACACGGATTATCCTCCATCAAGGGAACGTGTTTGTAGGCAGCAGCATGAAAAACAACATGCGGTTTATAGGTTTTAAAAACCATCTCCATTGCATCCCTGTTTCTAATATCTGCGATAACAGTTCTGATTTTAGCGTCCGTACTAATAGCATCCGTTTCCAATTGCAAATGATGTAAAGGGGTTTCAGCTTGGTCCAGTATAATTACTTTTTTAGGATTAAAAGTCAGCACTTGTCTCACGATTTCACTTCCAATAGAACCCGCAGCACCACTAATCAAAACCACCTTGTCTTTCAATTGCTTGGAAATGGATTTGTTGTCCAAAACAATTGGTTTCCGTTCTAGTAAATCTTCAATTTGAATAGTTTTAACCTTTTGAGAAATCTCGCGTTGGTTCTCCCAATCCGAAATCAAAGGCACGGTAAAAACTTTTAAATTGTATTCCAAACACTGATCTACAATAACAATTTGCTCCTCTCTGGTTAATGCTTTGTCCGCCAAAATCACACTGGTTGCTCCCACAGAACGCATCATGGCAGGTAATTTCTTTTTCTGAACCAAAATGGGTAAATCAAGCATTCTTTTAGATGCATTTTGATTGTTTTTGTCAATGAAGCCCACAATTTTAAAACGCGTTGGCGTTTCAAATTTTAAAGCATTCGCTACCGATATTGCATTGGCATCTGTACCGTAAATGACGGTTCGAATCAGGTTGGTGTTTTTCTTTTCAGAAAAATAGAGTTCAAAAGTTTGTTTTACAATCACACGGTATAAAAACAATCCGCAAAAAGACAAGACGATATTGATGAATAAGGCCGTATTCAAAAAAACTTTTTCACCTTGAGCAAATTCAAAAAAGAAATTAACAATCAAAAAGATGACTAAAACGGATATTTGGGAAAATAATAATTTTACTGCATCAATATTAGAGGAATGTCGAATGATTCCCGAATACGTTCGGAAAAGCCAAAAGAAAAAGACATTGCACAACAATAGCGAAGCAACATAAAATCCTGAATGACTCGTAAGTACATAATCCAAACCAGTACCTTTAAAAATCAAGTAGGTAAAAAAGAAAGACAAAATGAGGATTCCCAAATCAATAGACACAATAATCCATCTGGGCAAGTATCCCAAATTGTGAATATTCAAGCGCAAATTTAAACTCGATAAATTTTCAGTAAAAAATGCGGCAACTTTTTTTGTAAATGGAAGACTCAAATTCGTAGGTTTTAAAAAGGTTTTATTATAATTCGTATTCTGAAATCAAAGATAAGGAAAATATTGTTTTTACAAGTTTCCTTTAAAAGATGTGTTTTCGATTTTTTTAGTGTTCAGTATACAGTTTGCAGTGTTCGGTTCACAGTTTAAAGTTTTCAGTATTTAATTGACAGTTATCAATAATTAATCGAAAATTTAGCCAACAAATCCTCTTAAAATCATTTCGAAAAACCCGCACTTAAATTAAAAATGCAAAAAAATAACGAGAAAACGCAGTGGCAGCAGTCCGCGAGATGAGGACGAAGGGAGAAATCAAGAGGTCAAAAGTCGAAGGTCGAACGGAATTAGTCTGTAGTAGTTCATTTTACATTTTCAGTTCACTTTTCACAATTCACATTTTACATGTAACAATTTTCAGGCTTAAAGCGATGATTCATGACTATCCAAAAAAACAGTATTAACCCCTGAATAAATTTTCTTTCTTTTGAAATATCAATTCATGAACACCCATAAATGAATAACTCGTGAGTAATCAAGACAAAAGAAAATAATAATCATAAAAATCTCAATTGACTGCACAAATGAAAATCATGTAGAGATGCTTCGTAACCCAGCATAACAAATTACAAAGTCAAACGTCAAAAGTCGAAGGTCGAAAGTAATTTATCCTCAGTTAAAAAAGTTACTCGAAAAAGCAATGCGATAAAACACACTTAAATAAAATCGACTATAACTAATAATTAGAAGCTTCGTTTCTCAGTAACCCCATGTCAATTATAAAAAGGGTTCTAAAATCGCAGTCAATACCTTAGTAATACGTTCCCTATCTGCATCGGATAAATTAGACCCTGACGGCATACACAAACCAGTATCAAACAAGCTTTCAGAAACAGAGCCTCCATAAAACGGATACTTTTCAAAAATAGGTTGCAAATGCATTGGTTTCCATAGTGGTCTAGATTCTATATTTTCAGCTTCTAATGCCAATCGCAAGGTCTCTCGAGTTAACCCATTCGCTAAAAGAGGATCTACAACAATAACACTCAACCAATAATTTGCAAAATAATCTTCATTGGGTACTGTAAAAACCGAAATCCCTTTATAATTTTGAAAGAACTCAGCATAAAAATCATGCATCGCTCTGCGTTTGACCACGTGATCATCTAGCACTTCCATTTGTCCTCTACCAATTCCCGCACAAATATTACTCATACGGTAGTTGTACCCTATGGCACTGTGCTGGTAATGAGGTGCATCATCTCTAGATTGGGTAGCATAGAAAACAGCTTTTTGTTTTAGAGCTGCGTAAGGAGTTACAATAGCACCACCTCCAGAAGTAGTTATGATTTTATTACCGTTAAAAGACAACACTCCAATATCTCCGAAAGTACCGCATTTTTGTCCTTTGTAAGCACTCCCTAGTGCCTCAGCACTGTCCTCTAAAATCGGAATTTGGTAGGCATCGGCAACCGCGCGTACGGCTTCAATTTGATATGGAACCCCGTACAAATGCACGGCAATAATGGCTTTTGGCTTTTGACCTTTGGCAATTTCACTAACGATTGCTTGTTCTAGAGCAACAGGACACAGGTTCCAGGTTTGTGATTCACTATCTATAAAAACAGGTGTGGCGCCTTGATACAAAATAGGATTAGCAGATGCTGAAAAGGTCATGCTTTGGCACAACACCACATCCCCTGCTTGAACTCCTAATAAAATTAAACCCAAATGGATGGCCGCTGTACCCGAAGATAATCCTGTTACAAAAACAGGTAGCTCTAAAAAGTGTTGCAAAGCAATTTCAAAGGCATCAACATCTGGTCCGCCTGAAGTTACCCAATTGTTACTTAAAGAATTTTGCACAAATTGAAGTTCAGAACCACTACACTGACCTAATGACAAAAAAATGCGTGGATTATCCTCCAATTTGCCAAGTATTAAAATCAAATCTTACGTCATCACTAGAAACTTGATCCAAAGGAAGCGTAGAAAAAGACAACAATCTAGAACCTTTCTCTAAAGATTTTATAGCATTAGCATAACCAAAGGGTATATTTAAGACAGCACTAACTCCTGCTGATAAAACCACTGATTCCACTTTTAAATCAGAGGAAGGATTTTCCCAATTATCAACTTTTACAAATGAAATTTGAAAGGAACCTGCAATGCAATAAAAATTTTTAGAATCTAGCTTGTGACCTTGCCAAGCTCGTATTGGATGCATTTCTGAGTTTTCTATAATATAAAAACGTTCAACCCCTAAAAATTTAAAATCATTTACAAAAGAAACAGATCCTCTTTGATCAGTAAAAACATTTCCTTCTATTAAATTAGTCCCCATTAGTATTTAATTTTTTTTAGCAGATAAAATTTTATAGAATATAGTACTAACAAAGGCAAAAGAACCAATGCAAATAGGATAAAATCTTCAAGCTGTGAATGACCACAAATAACTACAACAGATACTAAACCTTGAAGACTAGCATAAATCATAGCAACAATACGATGTTGTATTTTATAGCCGTTACTCAAAACTTGGTACAAATGCAAACGATGTGCCTCAAAAATATTCTCATTCAAATGAATTCTATGGGCAATCGTAGCAATTGTTTCAACACCATAAACTCCTAAAAATAAAAGCCATACTAATGATTCCGTTTTTAGAATCAATTGCAATAGTAAATAAATAATCCAAAAAGCAATAGAAATACTTCCTACATCACCTGCAAAACATTTTGCTTTTTTTCTAAAATTGAAGAATAAGAAAACTGCACTTGCTACCATGGGATACACAATAAAATCAAAAGAAGTAAAAACAGCTACATATGCGTTTACATATAACAAAGAACTTAATACAGCTAAAGTGTATAAACCTGTGATACCATTAATACCATCCATAAAATTATAAGCATTAATTATGCCAATAGCCAATATATAGGTCAACAAAATACCCCAAACCGGAACTATATCAAAAAAACCTAAACTATATAGTACTAGACTAATTGCTAGAAACTGTGTAATTAATCTAATTTTATTTGGAAGACTTTGAATATCATCCCAAAAACTGACTAAACTTACTAAAGTGATTCCAACAAAAAATAAATAATGACCCTCAAAATGTTGAAAAAAATAGAGTAAAGCTGCAAACCAAAAAATAACTCCACCTCCGCGAAGTGTAATTTCGGCATGGGCACTTCTATGATTGGGCTTGTCTACAATATTAAAACGGTCAGCTACTTTAAAATAAAGCAACATCAAAACCATTAATTTAATTCCTAATATTGTGTATTCCATTATTTATATGTGAAGCTTTTAGTGTTATTATAATTATTATAGTTTTTCATTTTTTAGATAATTTAAAACAGATTCAGGTTGCCAATTTAATAATCTTCTTGCTTTTGAATCATCAAAAGTTAAATCGGAAGTGATTTTTTTTAATTTAAGAGAATTAATTGGTACTTTATTTCCCAACACATCTCCTATTAAACCAATCGTTTTTGCTATAGACAAAGGTAAATTATAGGGATTCTTTTTATTTTTTTGTTTAGCTATAGCAACACTCAGTTCATAGAAATCAGGATGAACACCATCAGTCAAATTATAAGTACCTCCTATACTTGCTACTTTAGGGATAAAAGCGGCAACATCTTCAGCCAACACCATACTTTTTTTTGCTTTACCACCGGCGATATTAAAATAATAACCTTTACTAATTGCTTTTATCATTGTCCCTAAATTACCAGGAGGATTTTTTCCAACCAACAATGGTAAACGCAAAATAGTAGAAACAACATTATGCTTTTCACACCATTCCTTTACCAGTAATTCAGCTTCAATTTTACTCATGCCATAAGCGTCTGTGGCATCAAGTAGATGGTTTTCATTTATTCCTATTCCGAATTCCTGCCCATATACAGAAACTGAACTGATAAACACAAACTGTACAGGCACTCCTTTTTTTTCTAATCCTTTTAAAAGATTATCCGTTCCTGTAACATTTATATCATAAAATTGCTTTCTTTCAAATTCTGTTTTAGGTACAGAATGAGCTTTACCAGCGGCATGAATAATTAAATCGAAAGATTGCTTAAACACCGGTATTTCTTTTTCTAAAGAAACTTTATAATTTCCATCAGTTCTGGATAAACTATATACTTCACATTTATTCTCAAACGTTTTTAGAATTGACTTTCCTAAAAAACCATTTCCTCCAGTCAATAATATCTTCATTTTAATAAAATTTTCAAAACTAAATAAATTGGGATAATCTTTTAAATATTCTTAATAACATTAAGTAAAATGGAGCTTTCAGACTATTGTTTTTCCACGCTTTAAGTATCTCTTTGTTTTGATTTACTATATTAGTAAAACTTTGATTTGTGGCTCCACCCAACCTCATTTTAATTATTAACCTATTAAAATATTTAGACTTAAAATTGTGCTTCTTAAACATTCTAAGCATCAATTCATAATCAGCAGCTAGTTTATACTCTAAGTCAAACAACCCTACATCTTTATAAACTTTACTTCTGACAAATAATGAAGGATGAGGCGGTACATTGGCATTCTCAAAAAAATTATTATAATAACTTTTTGATTTCCACTTTCTAACTACTTTATTGGTATCATCACTTTTTACATACACCAAATCCCCATACAATATATCTAAATCAGCATCAGTATTAAATTGTTCCATAACATCTGCAATAACCCCCAAATCCTGATACAAATCATCTGAATTTAATATCCCTATCACATCTCCAGTTGCTGCAAGAATCCCTTTATTCATAGCATCATACAAACCATTATCTTTTTCAGAAATAAAATAACCTAATTTATCTTTTGATTCATTGATTAAAACAACCGTATTGTCTTTAGAATCCCCATCTATAATAACGTATTCTATGTTTTTATACGTTTGTAAAAGAACCGATTGCATAGCATCTCTGATTGTTTTCTCATTATTATATACGACTGTGATTATTGATATTTTCATAAATACTCGAATTGACGTTAACAATATATTCTTAAATATACACTAGCGTTCTTAATTAATATTCTTTTCACCTTGAATCAGATTTTTTCTATATCCATAATCTCCTTTACTTTCTCAATGAATATCTTTGGATTCTTTATGAATTGAGCGACTATTGAAATCTGATTATCACTTAGTGTCCACCATTCAGATTTCAGTAAATCTATGATAGTGTCCTGATCAAAACGATACTTTATCACATTTGCAGGCACACCTCCAACTATAGCATAGGGTTGAACATCCTTTGTTACCATTGCATTGCTACCAATAACTGCACCATGACCGATTGTTACTCCTGCTTTAATTGTTGCGCCATGACCTATCCATACGTCACTGCCTATTTGAGTCATGACAACATTGTCAACCTTAAACAGTGCGAAACGTTTTTTAGGCCCACTATTCTTTACATCCTCAAAGACTGGAGATGTAGAAACCCAGTTCATAGGATGCTCTGGACCACCTACATAGACATGATCAGCAACGCTACAAAAAGCACCCATTTCTGTATTAACAAATTGACAATCATATCCAATATAAGAATATTTGTCTATCTTACAATTCAAAATATTACTTCCGCTATAGATTACAGAAGAAGAATGCACACTAGATTTCATAACGCTCTTGCCATGCAAGCGTTTGAAAATCTTAGAGTATAAGTAGAATAAATTCATTGAGCTAGTTAGTTTTAGAAAAATCATAAAAACGATTGTAGGCGTCCACGAAAGACCCTTTAGTGCAATTGAAGATCTTTACACCTTTGTGTCGAGCATAAACTTCAATTAGGGAGTGCGACTTGAACATATTTGCGAAGGCAGTTAGCATTGTGTACATATTGAACTCCTGCTTATATCTATGAACTTTCAGTCCTTTTTCATAAAAATGACGATCTCCATAACAAACAACATTTTCATCATCGACTCTAAGATCTTTTGTCCAAGAATGATCAGCTCCATATAAGTAGACCACCTCATACTGCATGTTGATTGCGGTTGTCAATGCACAATTAATTACAGTCTGACATTTAGGCATTCCCATTCTATACTTGTAGATTGCATGTCTGAAGACTTCAAAACCGTCTACTGCTGTAATATTTAAATACCTTATTTCAATGTTAGGATTCTTTAATTCTGCAAAAAGATTGCCTTTCGGTGCTGTATTTGGAACCATCAGATACATTTTCCAAGTCACATCATTATTTAATTTATAGATTAAATTATTCAACTCTTTTTCTAGAAATTCATTATATGGCTTAAAATAGTCTGGATCAATCAGAAAATAGAAAGTAGGCTTGATGGAAGTGAAACCTTCATACATGCAGAACATATTCATACAGAAAATATCACATTCTTTTAACATAACTTCGCCATCTCTAAACGCATTTACTAACGACGGTCCATTACCCAAGATACAACATTTAGTAGACTTTTTAAATTCCGACATCTCTTTTGTTTTGATGGCTTTTGAGAATGAACTCATTAAAACTATTCTACAGCAAGATGTAAAAGTTCCAGAAATGTTATCAATATACAAGCCTAGTCTATTTACAATTTTTCTCAGCCAATATTGATTCTTTATATGACTCATAATTATGACAAAATTTTATTAATAAATTTATCTATATCTCTTTTATCTAATGCTTTTGTGGCTTTTTGTATATATTCTTCATACTGCTTGCTAATGATGTCTGTTGAGAATTTTTTTGAGAACGCTTTAATTGCATTATTATCCCATTTACGACTAAGAGCATCAATAATAGCTTTTGCTAAAGTCTCATCGTTATGATCCCTTGCAAAAACCATACAATCCTCACTGTACAAGTCACTGATTGCATCAAGATCGTTGAATGTAACAACTGGAATACCTAAATTGTATGCTTCAATAATCGGAAGGCCAAAGCCTTCATCAATACTTGGCAATACCAACAAATCCGAAGCCTCAATATTTGCATAGACATCTGGTTTTTGCAATCGTCCATTGAATATCACGCCATTAAGTTTATTATTGTCAACATAGGTATGCAGCATATCCCAATCTTCTCCGTCTCCAATAATATTAAGTTTTATCTCGAATTTATCAGCAAAATGCTTTTGGATAACAGGAAGTACTCTGAGTAATTGTATTTGGTTTTTTCTATATGCAAGTGATCCTACGCAAACGATAGTTTTAACATCATTCTTTTCTCGACGCAACGACATATTAAACAAGCAATTATCTAAAATTGAGAAAAAATTCAATATTACGCGTATTTTATTTATTCCATAACGAGAAGTTATTCTATCTAACATCCCCGAACTAACAACTGAAACATCATAACTATTCTCGATGACCATCTGGAGATAGGTATCTTCTATTCGCCTATGCATCACATCACTAATCATCTTATTAAAAGAAACCAATCCGTGAAGGGTGCAAATAACTGGTACATCGTACTTTGCTGCGGCCATAAAATAAGGAACAGTATATATGTCAATACTATGTATATGGATTATATCCGGTCGATGCGTTTTTATTACGGCTTCAACTTGACCTGCAGAGAGGAAGTAAAATATAACCTTCAACCTCTGCTTAAAGTTCATTCCAAACTTATTTCCAAACTTTAATGCTGTTGAAAAATACTCCCATCGGAAATTGCTGAAAATTGTGAAAATACTTCGTTTTAATAAGATCCATTTTCCCACATGCATTTCATCTGTCAGGATAGACTGTGTCATCACGTATACCTCATGCTGATCAGCTAACATATCCACTATATCACGAAACATATAAGCGAATCCAGTTTGGTTCTTCATTCCATGTTTGTGTCCTTGAATAAGGATGTATGGACCTAGTTCTAAAATTTTCATTTTGATTATATTGTATGTGTGGTATTTAGCAAAACAGATGGAGAAATTGTAATCTTATCTGGATTTTTGATAAAGTATGTCCCCCACCATCCAAATGAACTATCTGTAATTATACCATGTTTACAATGAGCCATCAACTGCATATCTCTAAAACTCTCGATTCCTTTATTCCAATCAACAAAAAATACTTTATCCTTTTTGTAATTCAATGCAAAAATATCACTATTATTCTTACACCATTCGACACTCTCAGTATTTGTAAAAAAAACAAATACGGGATTATCAACATGCTTTTTCATATAATTAACGGCATCACGAAAATAGCCGAATTTATAGCACCAACCATTAGCAGAAAGCATATCACCTCGTCGTGCATGGATAAACACAGTATTTTGACTATCAATGAATTCTGCGAACTCTTTATTCTTAGAATCTGTGAACTGAGGGAATTTAAAAGCATTCTCAATCTCATCCTTAATCTTTTCAATCCCGTTAGACTTATATCGAAAAGTAAGCCATTGTCCGGTTAATATATTCTCATCTGTTGTTACAAAAATATTCTTTTGATTATCTGCTCTTTTAATATATTTTTCTGCGAAGACTTTATAAATAGTGCGTTTAATTGAAACTCCCAAACGCGTAGAATTAAAAAACTCATAACGAAGCTTTTTAAGGGAGCCTCTACTCTTTCCCGTGTCAAATTCATCACTTTCAAAGTCACCTCTGATATTCTTCAAATTTAATCCAGTGGTATTCAGTGATGCCGTAATATATTTTGGAAAGTTCCAGTCTTTACTCCAGAACTTACTCTCTCTAACTTTAGCAAGAACTGTGTTCCATTCCTCAGTGGTCATTTTATCCTTGATATTTGGAGCATCTATACCAAAGATATGATTCAATTCATATCCATTCCACTGACATATTGTTTCATTACACTCTGGAATACTGTATACCATTAATTCAATGTAACATTGATCAGTCGGATTCATCTTTTTTAAAGCTAAATACTCACAATAACTGAGCATCTGGTTACCTAAGCCTGATTCGATATGCACAACTTTCATATTATTCCACATTATTTATTTTGATTTATATTTTATTTTCGAATTACTTCTATTATACTGTATATATGATAGGATAAAAATGAATTGAAATAGGAAACCTGATCCAATCATATCAGAATTAGAAAACAATTGAACGAATATACATAGTATGAACGGAAGGATATCTCGATAATTGTTAATAATTTTGAAAAAAATATTTAAATATAATAGTAAACCAATTATACCGAACCTAATAATTACCAGCCAAAAAGAAGATACAAACATACCATTATCACTTACCAATACAAAAGGATTACTTACATTACCCGCAAGATAATAATCATAAGGATTAGCATATGTAATTCCAAAGATAAAATCTGAACTATTCATTTCTTGAACAACGTAAAGTCCATTCACTAAACGTACATCTAACTCGATATTGGTATTGTTTATCTTTCTCATTCCGACCTCAAAATAAGATGAGCTCACAAGAAGAGATGCCAATCCCATACCTCCGATGATAATTAATATTTTTAGCCATAACTTAATCCTTTGAGTAAATACATAAAACAGAAGAAGAATAAATGAGATGGCGATACCTGTGGAAGATGTTGATAAAAATAATGAAATGATTATAATGCCTGCCCATAGCAATTTATTTTCTTTCAATGCCAAAAATAGGGGAACAAGCATAAACGACACAAATGCCTGTGGCTCCATATAGAACGAAGATGGTCTATCCCCTAATTCATCTAGTCGAGTGAAGTCAAAACCTATTAATGGTAGCTTCAGAGGTTCTACTGATCCTCCCATTTTGGTTAGAAGCACATGGTAAAGCAAACCCAAGATACTTAAAATCGCCACATAATTCATCGATCCTGTAAGCTTCTTTTTATTAATAGCAGGAAATATAAAATTAATGGCACCCAAGCATATGATACCAGATATAGTAGCATTAATGAAATATAACTGAACTGAGTTCATTACAAATAGCCATATTATTTCATGAGTGATGTAGAAACCTAAGAAAATTAATATAGGTTTATAGGTCCTGTTTCTTGGCAAATTACCATGATTGCGCTTTATTGCAATCAGAATCAAGATAAGCGGCATCACCAAATGTAAGGGGACTATTCCCCACGAATAAGCACTAAGTATAGGATAGAGCGCAAATAACATCTCTAGCCAACCTATATCCTTTAAGTGTAAATAATTTACAATTTTAAACATCTATTCAGCTTTTGGCATTTTTCCTTTGATTTTGTTCTTTATAAATGGAAATAGGTGATTAAACCCATTTATAAGAATTTTAATGAACATATAGTCACCCCTATTTCTATGCAAGAATATACACACCGGATTGTTTTTCTTTCTCCGGATACCTTTATATGGCAAACCATCCATATATGGGTATCCTTGCCATCCCTGAAATGTTGGATCATCAGAAGGTGTTATATTGTTTTTTTTACAGAGGGCACTAAGAATGGATTGATCATAACGATGTTCAAAAAAAGATTCATACTGAATATTTTGGTCATATTCGGGTCCTATCATTTCATAATTAGAAGCTAAATATAGCCATTCATCCAAGAACATTCTACTCACCGCCGATTTTCTAAAGGCTATAAATGAAGCTTGAAATTGACGGCTTTTTCTAACTTCCTCTGTGTCCATATTGAGTGATTTTAATACCTCTCTCTTTGTAAACGATTCCTCTAAATAAGGAACCTGAGCAACAAATATATCCTCTAACATATTGTTAATAAGAGGCTTCGCAGATCGATAAAAAAAAGCTGCTGCATCAAGATAAAAAAGTACATCCCCTTCAGAACATTCTTCTCTAAATGCCTTAGTAATAAAATATACTTTCCACAGCCAAAGACCTGCACCTTTCTTTACTGATAAGATATCTAAATGTTGATTCCTGAATTCATCATCCATATCCTGATCGATATCATATACCACTATCTTATCAAACTTTCCATATTTCCTTGCACAACGAGCATTCAAGTCTCTCTGCTTGAAGTATGGAGCGTTAGAAAATGTAACAAATACATTCATAATTACTTATTTATTCCAGATGCCACTAGCACTTTTATTGATTAACTTCTTCACTTGGATCTTTCCTAGTATTGCTTGAAATATGAACAATGCTGATGGTAAAATCAATACTCCTTGAAGTCCAAATTTACGACAAGAAATAACCAGCAATGGCCATGCAACTACTGCAAAAAGGCAATAAATAATAAGTTGTATTCTTATCTTTCCAAGACCGTTCAGTATATTCATGTAGATTGCACCTATTGATTGTACTACTGCATAAATTAACATAGCTATTGAAAGTTTTGTATCTACCGAAACACTATCTCCAACCCAAATTTTGAAAAAGAATGGGCCTATAAACAACATTATAATTCCCAAAGCTATTTCTAAATACCAGCACATTTCAAGCTTTTTTACTGTATTTCTCATCCAAGTGAAATCATCTTTAAAAAAAGCATCAGTGAAAGCAGACCAGAAAGGCACGATAATAATCGTCATAATCATGTGAAGAATATTATAGTACTTGAAGGTAATATTATACTGCGTGACAGCCTCTGGTCCTATTTCTCTTGAGATAATAACATTTATCACCTGAAACAGCACAAGCATACTTATTGAGATAAGAAAAAATTGGACTCCTAACGAAAGAATATTTTTTATCAGTTTTGGCCTAATAAAAGATGGCGTAGGAGCATATTTTCTATAACTGGTAAAAAAGAAAGCATATAGAGATGATACTAGCATGACAAGAAAAGATACACCAGTATAATAAAGCGCCAAAGAAGTTAAACTACCATCAGATACCTTAGTTAGGACAAATACAACTGCAAGTGAAAATACATCTCCTACACAATTAATAACAGATGCTACTCCTGGTTTTTGGTCTGCTGTCAATAAAGTACCGAACAGACGAACTACCATATTTAGACAGAAGAATGCTCCAATAATTGTGAAAACTCGCGTTAACTCCTCCCTATTAATAACATCTACTTTTAGTAGTGTATCCCAAGAAATATATTTATTTGCAATCATTACTGAAACAAATATTACAAGTACAATACAAGTTACTGCAAAATATGTTGTACTAACATACTCGCGAGCAAGCTTTACATCTCCTTTTGTTTGCGCTTCAGTAAATCGATTTCGGAAACCATTACCTATTCCTAAATCAAAGTAGCTGATCCAGGCCACAATGGAAGATAATGTTAACCAAATACCATACTGGGTAGGATTGACGTAGTTTATAGTCAAAGGAACGACCAATAAACTCGTTATTATTGAAATACCTTTTGTCCCTAGAGATAATAAAATATTCCTAATGGCTTCCTGCGAACGGCCTTCGGTCTTTAATAGTTTATTAATGCTTTCAATATTAAGTTTCATAAGTACTTTAAAATAATTATTGTTATCGATGTATTTATACCCAATTTTAAGAAGGTCAGTTATAATTACGGGGTCTTCATAATAACTTCACCCTCAATCTTATTTATAGGTATTTGCTTTTCAATTTATACTTAGAGCTTAATTTGCATCTCGCAGGGTAAATAATGCATATTTATTCTATTTTTTTTTAATTAATTAGTTGATCAAATAAATTTTAAATTTATTCATAATTCTAAATTTTAGCAATAACTCTAATCCATTTTAGAAACAGATTAAATATGTAAGCTGTGATATAAACGATGAAGTATGCTATCGGCAACCAAAACAGATAAATAATCCATTCAGGAAATTTAACAAACCTATGACCAACTATCTTCACAACAGACGCCATCTCGTATACGATAAAAAAATGGGTAAGAAAAATAGGAAAACTCAAATCTCCAAACTTCATTAAAAATTTTGGGTACGTTCTATTAGAATTTCTGCTCAAAGCATGTATTAAAAGTAAATAGATTGACATACTAAACAGTGTCGGTTCTATCACAAAAGCAAACTGCAAATCTGAATTGAAGACATGGACACCAAGTAGTCTAAGGATAATTCATGCCAATAATGAGTTTTTATACTTTCTTTCTTCATTGTTTGCTTAAGGTAATTACATTCCTACTAAACAAGAGGTGACTGGTTAATAAAACTATAGTATGTAAAACTATCGTTCCCACAATACCATTCTTCGCCAATCATGGAAATACCGGCTATTATCATAATTCACATCAAATCTGAAATCCCTTTACCCAAATATAGTTAAAAATGACAAGGAATTAGGTATATCGAAGCGGATAGCAGAATGCACCATTATCACCATCATTATGGCTATTCCTTTATAAGCTGTAATTATATCTAATCTAGCTTTCATTCTTTCCTCTTAGGGTCACCAAACTTTTAAATTCATCCATCAGACTTTCCTGTTTGTGTAAAATAACATAGTTTTCTTCGCGTATAGATACGTTCTCAATACAATTAAAAAAGTATAATATAGACTTCAGAAAGGCATCATCAGATGGAAGTTCGCGTGTTTCAATATCTTGATTCTTCTTGATAGTATATGTTGGCACGAATCCTGCAGGTGCAGTAAGGATGCGACCGCTTGTGATAGTTCCCTGGTTACCCCAAATCTCTACGTCACACTTATAGTCGTTATCCATTCCGAATGCCAGTTGAGCAACTTGTCCTGCCGAATTTACAACTGTTGCACTACCATACATCTCCACCTCAAACTCGGATAAGTAGTTTACATTGGCAGCTGATATGTAAGATGAATCACCTAGCAGATAGGTAGCATACTTTATGGTGTAACCTCCTGCATCAAGAAGAGCTCCTCCTCCAAGTTTTTTATTATAGCGAAAGTCGTTGGCAGTTCTACGTGGAAAGCCAAACGAGATCCTGTAGTGACGAACATCTCCTATTTCACCTAAAGCTATAACATCTTGTAACGCCAGAAGTTGATCATGGAAAGCGAACATATAGTTTTCATGTAATGCAAGATGTTTCTTTGATGCAATTGAAATCAGTTCGTCAGTATCAGCCAAAGAGCAAGTTAAAGGTTTCTCCATAAATACATGTTTTCCATTCTCTAATGCCAACTTTGCCCATTTAAAATGTAATGCAGGAGGAAGAGGGATATAGATGGCATCAATTTCATCTGACTTGATAATTGCCTCATATGCATTGAAAACCTTGCATCCAAAGACTGATGCCTTTTCAAATTCTTTAGCCTGCTGTTGCTCAGTTTGCTGATTAGATACATTATCCAAATTTCCGAACCACTCTTCTGGACTGGCAATGGCAATACCAGCAAAAATAAACTTATCCGAAGCCTTTTTTAATGCAGGCAAAAACCTTCTTAATGCAATTTCTGAAGGACATATAATTCCAATTCTAATCATATTAATAAAAACTTATGGTTGAAAGCAATGAGCGTGCAGCAATGTTCAAATAATTATTGTACGTAACGAATGAAAGCATTTGATTGAGCGTCATCCAGCAATAATTTTCATCAACCTCAATTGAAAAATCATCACCAACTTCTACAATGATATTCAAATTCTGCTCTTGGAAGAAACGGCCTCCTTCTTCACTTTGATAACTGCTGTACCAAATGTTCTCTTTTGGAGCATTTAGAACTTGCTCCAAATATGGGATAGTATATTCGTTCTTTCCTTTTCGATAGTTTCCAGTCAAACACTGAACCGTGGGAGCCAACTCTACAACATCAAAGTTGCCCGATTCCAGTTTTGCTTGCACAAGGAAGTGATATATTCCATTTATCTTCTTTACAATGAAAGCAATGAGACCTTCCTGCGCTGAACGAATCATCGGCTGATCCCATGAAAAGACCTCACGATTTCCAATCTCAACTCGCACACCAATCACATCGAAGTACTTTCTGTCTTCATGACCAACTGTATTGCCATCGTATGCCCAATGCTGCATTTCTGATATACCAATAGGTTTAACTTCAAGCTCATACTTAAACTTTAGTGACGTAATCCAATGGATAATGTCCTGTAAATCTAGAAGGTGGTTAGTTTCGCTCAAAACTGAATATAGAAATGAATCTGGCTTTTCCGATTCTAGGCCAACCATAATCTTTACTGAACTCATCAATTTTAATGAATGTTCAGAATAACTACCGAATTTGATACAAGATATTACGGTACGACTATCCATATTGACAATATTATCATGCCTAAGTAGTTCCTTAATTTGACCAAGCGATACCCAAATAAAGTTACTATTTACAGGAACATCTTCATTCTCGTCAACCTCAACAATGATATTTCGATTACGCTTGTGAAGAAAACGAGCACCTTGCTCTGACTGCAATTGATCAATAAGAACCATCACATTCTTTTCGCCATTGAAATACTCCAAATAGTTAGGTGAATCTCCTCCATGCACCCGTGTATAATTGGAACGAGTTGCCTGAAGTGTAGGTGACAATTGCACTATATTTAGGTTCCCAGGTTCTATCTTTGCTTGAATTAGGAAGTGCATCACACCATTGAACTTCTTCACCACAAAGCCAAGGAAACCAATCTCAGGCTGATTGATAATAGGCTGATCCCACTCTGGTATATTGCGATAGTTGGTCTTGACACGAATACCATCGATGCTAAAAAACTTACCTGAATTATGACTAATACGGTCATCAAAATAGTTCCAACCTTTCAACTCGCTGATTGGAATCTGCTGTATTTTGGAAACGACTGCGTCATTCTGCTGTTTCATCCAAAAAAGTATGTCCTGCGTTTTCATGAATGATCCATGATTGAAGGCAGAGACGAGGAAGTCTAATTGTACATCTTCTACTTTTCTTGTTCTCATATTGCTATAAATTAAATATCATTTGAAAAATCTTGAAGTCGTCTATATTGTTTCAAATTAAGTAGCTCCCGTATCTTTAAATCATCAAAGTAGGTATGATCACTCTCTAAGCGAAGGTCTTTTTCAGGCCAAGGAATATCCGCAACCTTTGTATCAAACTTTCGAGCTACAATTTCAGCAGCTTCACGCAAAGAAAGTGTTTCTCCACCTATATTATAAATTTCTCCATTACTATTTGGATTAAACGCTCCTTCAACTACCTGATAACATAGATCTTCAATATGAGTGAATGTACGCTTGATAGTGCCACCACCATAGAGGGTAATATCATTACCATCCTTTGCTTGTTTAATAAAAAAGCCTACTGTACCAAAAGAATAGTCGGTAGAGAGTAGATTACCATATGGAATACATATACGAAATATAGTGTACGGGATGTCAAAACTTGCATTATATGCCTGTAACAAACCCTCGCATGCTATTTTATTGACCGCATAAATGGTCTTACATTCCTTCTCATCTGTTTCCTTTAAGGGCTTGTCTAAACCTTTATAGACCAACCGAGTTGAAGGGAAGACGATCTTTGGCCTATACTTAGATTTACGAATAGCATCGAGCAGATTTAATAAGCCAATTTCATTAATTGAATTATATACCTGATAGTTATCAAACCCATTGTAAGTGCCTGTAAGACCCGCAAACATAAAAATATAATCTACATTAAGATCTATTTTCTCTACAGATTCTGGGCTAGAAATATCTATCTTCTTGAAGTTTATCTCATCACAATCTAGCATGTCATATACTTGCGAGCAAATTCCTCTCTGCTGCAAGTAGAATGCAATATGCTTTCCAACGTAACCTTTACCACCAATTATTGCACACCTCATCATCATTTATTATTGTATATCTCTGAATAATACTTCAAGTAGTTCTCAGAAGTTATATTATTTTTTAAACTTCTTTCTTTTAAGATAGCACTTGAAAGTCTTCATATTTACTTCTCTTTACTTCAAATGGATACTTATCCCAGTTTCTCTTGGGGTTTTGAACTATCAATACTTATATTGAATTGCTTCCTAGTCTATAAGTTACACATTTAAAATAAATAAATTCTTATTCTTTTTCATGACTAAGTTGATTATCTGCTGTTTTGAATGGCTCGTAATTGATAGGTAATTATTAATCTAGAAGAGTATTTTTAAAATTTTAGCAAATATTAATGTTACTTAATATATTCTAGACTTACTCTTGTACCCTTATTCAAATCACTAGTCACTTTTTTTCCTAAAATATCTTTATAATATTTAGGATGCATACCAAATCCAGGACGAATAGAGCGTACATTTTTTTCGGTAATTATATCACCCTCTTTGATATCTTCTACAACATATAAAGATCTTGAAAAATCCTTCCCTTTGACTTGTTTATCCGTCAAAGTATAATCCACAACTCCAATAGCACTTTCTGCTTCTCGCACTGCTTTGACCATTGCGGTAAATTCTTCCTCATTCATCGAGAACGAAGCATCTGGTCCGCCTATGGAACGGTCTAATATAAAATGCTTTTCGATAATTTTAGCACCAAAACAAGTCGCAACTACAGGAACAGTTACTCCCATCGTGTGATCCGAAAGACCGCTTATCACATTGTAACGTTCGGCCAAATCTTTTACCATACACATATTGGCTTCTTCTATCGGCGCAGGATAACTAGAAGTACATTTTAACAAGGCAATATCAGTGTTACCCATTCTTCTGCAAGCGTCTAAAGCTAATTCAATATCTGCTTGCTCTGCAATACCTGTAGATAAAATGATTGGCTTCCCTTTTGAAGCCACATACTCAATTAAAGGAATATCAGTAATCTCAAAAGAAGCTATCTTATAAGCTGGAACATTTAGAGTTTCCAAGAAATCAACCGCTGTTTTATCAAATGGAGAAGAGAAACAGATAATTCCCTCTTCTTTGGCAACTCTAAAAATCTCTTCGTGCCATTCCCAAGGAGTATAGGCTTCTTGGTATAGTTTATATAGATTTTTGCCTTCCCAAATAGTTCCTTTTATCAAAAAATCCTCTTTATCACAATCTATTGTAATGGTATCGGCAGTATAGGTTTGTAGCTTTATACAATCCGCCCCTGCACGTTTTGCTGCACGGATGGTTTCAATAGCAGTAGCAATGCTACCGTTATGATTGGCTGAAAGCTCGGCAATGATAAAAACCTTGCTTTCTTTGTTTATTTTAAAATTATCTATTTGCATTTTTAACCTTTTTTTGTAAAATGAAAACTATTACAGTTTTCATACTTTATTATATTTTTAAACTCAAATCCTGCTTTTTCAAAAGCTTGCTTCGAGCTTTTATTTTGTTCTTTTATATATGCATTTATCAAATAGCCTTTATTGTTTTCTAAAAAATAATCGGATGCCAAAAGTAGTATTTCCTTTGCTAATCCCTTTCCCCTATGTTCCGCAGCTATAGAAATTCCAATCAAAGCTTCCTCTTCATTTTCTTTCTGAATGCGAATTTGTCCTATATTTAACTTTTCCTCATTTTGAAAAATCAACAACATACATGAATCATCTTCTACTTTACTTTCGAACCATTTTTTGTGATTTTCAAAATCAATTACAGTGGAATTATATGATTGCTCTCTAACATCCGAATCATTTGCCCAATCAAAATAGAGCTTTGTATCGGCTAAAGTCGCTTTTCGAAAAGTTAACATTTATTGTTTATTTTAGAATGAATCACTACATCAATAAATTTATCGTCAAAAAGGCAATGTTCTTTCAATCGGGTTTCTTCAATAAAATTGGAATCTTGCAACACAAAATATAAATGTGGTCTTAAGTCAAAAGCGTAAGTAAATATTTTATGAAATTTCAAGTCTTCAAAAGCTACTTTTTCTATAAGCAATAAATATTTAGTCCAAATGCCGTGAAAATTATCATTTTCTAATATTGTATTCATTATAAATGAAATTTCTGCATTTTTATCAATCCAATTAATATGAACTAAACCACCATAGCCTATACAAATATCATCCTCTATAAACGAAAATAAAATTTGATTGGGTTGCATTTGATGAAAGAGTTTTTCAACTATATTAGTGAAATAATTTTCTTGATCTTCTACAGTTAGCGGTTTATTTTGTCTTAAATGATAAATTTGTTCATTTCTCCATTTCAAAATATCCAGACGATCCTCAAAGCGCAAAGGAACAATTTTAAAATTATCATATTCAAAACTTTCATTTTCTAAACATCTATAGGCTCTCATCTAAGAATAATTTATATTTTAATTCTGCCAAAATCCAGTCTTTTTCAGTGTCTATATCATGCGCACAAAGCTCATCTATTTCGATTGCAAAAGTATCTTGTGTCCGTAAACTTTTATTTGTTATTAATTTCTTGACATTAAAAGTATAAAACATACCTGCATCGTGAAATGCTCTGTGCAAATCCTGTGTCCTTGCATTGGAATTAGAATTGTCAAAAGTTGCTATTTTACCCATATTCGAAAGCTTCAAAGCTCTTTGAATTGGATGTGAATACGCTATAATGGGGAATACACAATCACAATTTTCTTTAATCAACATCTCTAAAGAATCTTGTAAAACTTTAGCATTTACAAAAGGAGCACAGGCATAAATGCAAGTTGCAAAATCAAATTGGAAATTCTTTTCATTATACCAATCTAAAACTTCGATTAATACATCAACTGTTGTAGCAAAATCATTACTATTAGAGGCACTACGAATAAATGGCACTTTTGCTCCATGTTTTCTTGCAACCTCTGCAATTTCTTCATTATCTGTCGAAACCATAACCTCGTCATATAAACCACTTTTGAAGGCGGCTTCAATAGCATAGGCTATAATAGGTTTCCCGAAAAATTCTTTTATATTCTTATGAGGAATACGTTTACTTCCACCTCGAGCCGGAATAATAGCAATTTTTTTCAAGTTCAATGACATTTATATTCTAACTGGAATACCAATACTTTTAATTTCATTTTTTATATCCAAAGGCGTAAACTGCGTAAAATGAAATATGCTGGCAGAACCCACCGCTTGAACTTTTGTTTGAGAGAATAACTCATTATAGTGTTCCATCAACCCTCCACCACCAACTGCAATAATAGGAATATTGGTCAATTCTGTAACACGATTGATTAAATTAATATCAAAACCATCCATCAATCCATCATTATCAACGCTCGTAACAACAAACTCTCCTACTTTACAAGAAATCATTCTGTTTACAAAATCTTCTAAAGAGATTTCAACATTTAACTTATTAAAAATCTTATATCCTTCAGGAGTAGCATAAGCATCAATGGAAATAGAAATGCATTGACTTCCAAAAAAAGCTACAGCTTCCTCGATGAATTTTTTATCCAATAAAGCTTTAGTTTTTATTACAACTTTATCTGCCCCAATTTTCAGCAAATTGTTTATGTCCTCAATAGTTTCTATACCCCCACCAATAGCCACAGGCATATAACATTCTTTTATTACATCGGCGACGAGTTTTAAATTGATTTTTCGCTTTTGTGAACTTGCAAAAATATCTACAAAAACTAATTCATCAACACCGCGACTGTTATAAACTCTAGCCGATTGAACAGGATTACCAACCATTCTGGGGTTAGAAAATTTTTTAGTTTTAACTAATCCAAAACCATTAAAGGTCAATATAGGTATTATTCGTACTTTAAGCATGTATTTCGAAAAAAGTTTTTAAAAGTGATAATCCTGCATTTTGACTTTTCTCAGGATGAAATTGTGTAGCAAAAATATTATCTTTCTGAATACTGGCAACCACATCAAAACCATAATTTACAGTTGTAGCAATATCTTCCTTGTTTTCGGGAACTACATGATAACTATGAATAAAGTAAAAATCATCTGTTTGGCAATCTTTATAATAAGTGTCATTCAAAACCTGAATATTATTCCAACCCATGTGAGGAATATTCAAATCTTGCAATTCAAATTTAACAACACTTCCTTTTACCCAACCTAGACCTTTACATTCAAAAGGTTCCATACCTTTTTCCATAATCAGCTGCATTCCTAAACAGATTCCTATGAAATTTTTCTTTTTCACAACAACCTCATTGGTAAGTAATTCAACTAATCCTCTATCGTTTAGATTTTTCATTCCTTGAGCAAAAGACCCAACGCCAGGTAATAAGATAGTCTTAGCCTCTTTAATTAGCTTATGGTCATCAGTAATAACACTCTCAATTTTTAAAAAATTCAAAGCCTTTTGAACAGAAGCTACATTACCCATTCCATAATCAATTATTGCTATCATTATTTATTCAAAATCAAAGTTTCTAATTAGATTTCCTTGGTTATCCTTAATGAAATTACCTATTTCGTCTTGAGCAAATAAAACAGGATTTGTGAAAGAGTCTAAAATCGAATCTATTTCCTCTTTGGTGATACCTGAGTATTTCACAAATTCATTAACACCATAATGAGGATACTTGCCATCATATTGTTTAACTAGTTTCAAGCCTTCTTCCCTTGTCAATCTATTATTTCTCACATCAATGCATGCATGATCTGTTGCACGACCAAAACCATATTTAACATATTTTAAATAATCATGTAAACCGTGCATTTTTTCGTCCAGATTCTCATAATTTGTATAAGTTCCTTCAACAGGTCCATCTTCTTTTACAGCAAAACCGTGTTTTTTTACAATTTCTAATTGCTTTTGAGCATCCCAAAAGAAATAGTGACCTAAAAATAATCCTACAACACCAACTCTATTAATATCTTCATCTGATGGGTAAAAATAAGGTGTTAAATCTTTTTCGGTTAAGCCATCAACCCCAACCATATCTTGTATTCTATTCCCTAATAAGCCACCAAACTCTTCTAACCATTTCCTGTTTAAATGTTTGTTTTCTATAGATTCTACTGGACCACCATACTCTTGTTGCGGATTTTCTCCCCAAATAACTAACGGGATATTAAATTTAACAGCTATATGAATTGGAATAGTAAAAATACCTAAATGATTTGGCCACATCTCGTCACCAACTCTTTTAAATCCTTCAACCACCATACTTTTATAAGCTTTGTAATTCTTTTTAAAATAAATTAGATCAATACCCATTTTTGAAATATTGTCTAAATTTGCTTGACCTACTTCCGTAAGATTTGTTGTTTCGAAACAAACGCACAAAGGATTTAGTCCACAAACTTCTTTCATAAAATAGGCTTGGTACGTACTGTCTTTACCTCCACTTACTGGAATTAAACAATCGTAACCAATTTCATTAGGTCCTTTTTTATATTTATCAATAATCGTATTAAAATCAATTTCTCGTTGTTTCCAATCAATTGAATTATCTTTTTGGTCAGCCGCAATACATGCAGAACAAACACCTTCTTCATTAAAAAACAAATCTGGTTTAGTCTCTGGAAATAAACATTTGGAACAATAATGAATTTTCATAATTTATTTTTTAAAATATTCTTCAATTTTATCAATAACAAACTTTTGTTCTTCAACGGTCAAAGTTGGATACATAGGCAAACTCAAACAATTTTTATAATACTGCTCGGCAATAGGCATGTCACCTTCTTTCCAACCAAATTGCTTATAATAAGGCATTAAGTGGCAAGGAATATAGTGAATTTGAGCGAAGATTTTGTTTTCTCTTAAATAATTATACAATCCCAAACGATCATGAACTTCAATTACATAAAGATGGTAGGCATGTCCTTCTACAACACCCGATTGCCCTTTTATAAAAGATTTCGTTTTAAAAGCTTTTTCATAAGTAACCGCTATGTCTCTTCTTTTTACAATACCCTCATCTGCCCTTTGCAATTGACTAATCCCTAAAGCTGCTTGAAAATCAGTTAGTCTATAATTGAATCCGAGGGTTTGCATTTCCATATACCACGCTGGATAACTAGTATCCTCATCGTCAATTCCATTCGCAAAAGACATTGTATTGGTATACTCTGATTCATTTTTAGTAATTCCGTGTGTGCGTAAAGCAAGTAGTTTTTTGTATAAAACTTCATCATTTGTTGTAATCATCCCTCCTTCACCACAAGCGATATGCTTTACGGGGTGAAAAGAAAAAATAGCTAAATTGGCAAAATTACTATTTCCGCAATTTTGATTTTTATTACTAGTATCCTTAAAAAAGCCACCTGGAGCATGGCAAGCATCTTCTATAATCCACAGCCCATATTGGTCAGCAAGCTTTCTATAAGCCTCTAAATCAACTGATCTACCAGCAAAATCCACTGGTATAATTCCTTTATAAGTTCCTTTGGGAGAGGCTTCTAGCAAAATTCGTACCCTTTCAATATCCAAAAGATAAGTACTTGAATCAATATCCGAGAAAATAACTTCCCCCCCACAATAGCGTACACAATTAGCCGAAGCAGCAAAAGTAATAGGGGACGTAATAACCTTATCACCCTCTTTTACATCTAATGCCAATGCACACAAATGCAAAGCAGCAGTTCCATTGGAAACGGCAACTGCATATGTACTTCCCACATATTCTGCAAAAGCTTTTTCGAACTCCAAAATTTTAGGTCCTTGTGTCAAGTAATCAGACTGTAATGCTTCAATAACAACATTAATATCTTCTTGTGTAACATTTTGACGACCGTAAGGTATTATTTTATCAATCATTATTAAAAATTTGAATCCACATGTTCTTTAATCAGTTCTCTCAAACCACCAACAGTTTCCCATTCACTGTTAGTTCCTGAATTGTAATTAAATCCATCAGGTACTTTTACAGCATTAAATGAAGTAATAAAATCATTAAGATCAAAATGGGGTACTGAAGGCAATATAGTATAATATTTACCCAAATCATATGTATTATAGGAATCCGATGAAGTAATCATTTCTTCATGAATTTTTTCACCAGGTCTAATTCCTATAATATCTAAAGTACATTCAGGAGCGACTGCTTCTGCAACGTCAGTGATTTTGTAAGAAGGTATTTTTGGTATGAATATTTCCCCACCCCAAGCATGTTCCATTGCGTGCATAACCATATCAACACCACCTTGTAAAGAAATATTAAAACGAGTCATAGTCGCATCAGTTATAGGCAACTTTCCCTCTACTCTTTTTTTCATAAAAAATGGAATTACAGAACCATTCGACCCCATTACGTTACCGTATCGTACTACTGAAAATTTAATCGGATTAGTTCCTTTAATATTATTAGCAGCTACAAACAATTTATCCGAAGTTAATTTAGTCGCACCGTATAAATTTATTGGGGCACAAGCTTTATCCGTTGACAAAGCCACTACATTACTTACACTCGTTTGCAAAGCAGCATGAATCACATTTTGCGCTCCTCCAATGTTGGTTTTAATACATTCATCTGGATTGTACTCGGCTAAATGTACGTGCTTCATTGCCGCTGCATGTATAACAACATCTACGCCTTGAAAAGCTCGCACCAATCGTTGCTCATCTCTTACATCTCCTAATAAAAAACGAATTTGCGGATATTTATCTATAGGAAATTCCTGAGCCATTTGAAACTGTTTTTGTTCATCTCTTGAAAGTATGATCAGTTTTTTTATGTTAGAATACTTTTCTAAAATATGCACAGTTAGTGCTTTTCCCAAAGAACCTGTTCCTCCTGTTATTAAAATTGTTTTATTATTTAACATATTTTATTTTTTATTGAATTGACAATATTTTATTAAATTTTATAGTTTAATTATAAATTTTTTACTTTGCTACCCAAAAAAAAATTAACGTAGCACATCTCTCTTCTTTATTATATTTTTTAAAAATTAGTGTCTTGAGAATTATTAAATAATCAGGATAGGTCTTTGATTTAAACTATTCAACCCATATAACCCCAAGTTTTCATTTGCTCTTCAATATCTCTAAATCACTTGCAACCATCTCTTTTACCATAGAGGCTAAATCATAGTGTGGATGCCAACCCAACTTTGTCTTGGATTTTGTAGGATCTCCAATTAGCAAATCTACTTCAGTAGGACGATAGTATTCTGGATCTACTCTCACCACAACGGTGCCGCATTCTACTTGATAATTCGGATTATTGCAAGCTATTACCTTAGCAATTTCATTTTCATTTTTTCCCTCAAAAGCTAACGTAATACCCACCTCAGCAAACGCCATCGCAACGAAATCTCTAATGTAGGTAGTAACACCTGTTGCAATTATAAAATCTTCTGCTACATCTTGTTGCAGGATTCGCCACATCGCCTCCACATAATCTTTGGCATGTCCCCAGTCTCTCTGCGAGTTTAAGTTTCCTAAATACAAACAATCTTGTTTTCCTAATGCAATAGCAGCGGTTGCCATGGTAATTTTTCGGGTAACAAAGGTTTCTCCGCGACGCGGAGACTCATGATTAAAAAGAATACCGTTACAGGCAAACATATTATAGGCTTCTCGGTAGTTCTTTGTAATCCAAAAACCATATATTTTAGCAGCACCATACGGAGAACGGGGATAAAAAGGGGATTGTTCATCATAAAAGCCTTCTGCATTTTTATTTTCGGCTAAACCACCATATAATTCTGATGTTGAAGCTTGATACACTCTTGTTTTTTGGGTTAATCCTAAAATACGAACTGCCTCTAATATCCTCAAAGTCCCTATTCCATCCACATTAGCTACATATTCAGGAGAGTCAAAAGATACTTTTACGTGACTCATGGCCCCAAGATTATATATCTCGTCAGGCTGTACTTCCTGTATAATTCGGATAATATTTGTAGAATCGGTTAAGTCACCGTAATGCAATTTAAAATTAACATGAATTTCATGTTGATCTTGATAAATGTGATCAATTCTTTGTGTATTAAAAGAAGAAGCTCGGCGTTTTACACCATGAACCATATATCCTTTCTCTAATAATAATTCCGCTAAATAAGAACCATCTTGACCTGTAATTCCAGTAATTAAAGCTGTTTTCATCATCTAATTGTTTGCTATTTTGTTAACTACATCTAAGTTCATGCACCATCAAATCTTAGCGTATTTAATTTCATTTTATAATTTTACTTCTTTATAAGAATTCATATTCTTTAAAAACCAATTATAGGTTTTCTCGATTCCTTCTTCCAACTGAACTTGATGTTTCCATCCCAGTTCATGCATCCTAGAGACATCCATCAATTTTCTGGGAGTCCCATCTGGCTTAGTACTATCCCAAATGATATCTCCTTGATGTCCAATTATTTTTTGGATTACTTCAGCCAAATGTTTTATTGTCAAATCTTCTCCAGTTCCCACGTTATACAAATATTCAGGCAGTTTATTTTCTAATGCAAAAACAACTGCTGCTGCCATATCATCTACAAAAAGAAACTCTCTCATGGGTGTTCCACTTCCCCATAAGGTTACCGCAGCATTATCGTTATTTTTGGCCTCATGAAATTTTCTAATCATTGCGGGTAGAACATGAGAAGAGTTTAAATCAAAATTATCATGAGTTCCGTACAAATTAGTGGGCATTAAACTAACAAAATCTTTATTAAACTGGTTTCGTATTGCTTGACAAGCTTTTACCCCAGTAATTTTTGCAATGGCATACCACTCATTGGTAGGTTCCAAAGAACCTGTCAGTAAATAATCCTCCTTTAAAGGCTGAGAAGCCAGTTTAGGATAGATACAAGAACTTCCTAAAAATATAAACTTTTCAACACCAGATTGGTGGGCTGCATCTATTAAATTATTTTGAATTTGCATGTTCTCCATCAGAAATTGATACGGAAAATTATTGTTTGCTAATATACCTCCTACCTTTGCAGCTGCATCGATAATTACAGTAGGTTGTTCATTGTTGATATAATCTTGCACCGTCTTTTGATTCCTCAAATCCAATTCCTTACTAGATGATCCAATTAAATTAGTGTATCCATTAGCTACTAATTTTCGCCAAATAGCACTTCCTACCATGCCGTTATGACCTGCTATGTATATTTTTGTATTTTTATTCATTTTAAACGATACTAACTTTTTATCCTTAAATCTTATATTAAAATATTCTTATGCACCAATCGCAATAAATACTGACCGTACTCATTTTTACTTAAAGGTGTCGCTTGCTCTAGTAATTTTTCTTTCGAAATATAACCTTTTTCAAAAGCAATTTCTTCTAAACAAGCAACTTTAAGACCTTGTCTTTTTTCTATCGTTTGTATAAAATTACTTGCCTCTAGTAGAGATTCATGAGTACCGGTGTCTAACCAGGCATAACCGCGACCCATCAACTCAACCTTTAAGTCTTGTGACGCGAGATACTCTTGATTGACGGTAGTAATTTCCAGCTCCCCTCTTGCACTCGGTTTTATACTTTTGGCTATATCAACCACAGAATTAGGATAAAAATACAATCCGACTACAGCATAATTACTCTTAGGTTTTACTGGTTTTTCTTCTATACTAACTACGGTACTAGTGGAATCAAATTCTGCAACCCCATACCGCTCTGGATCTTGTACATAATATCCAAAAACAGTGGCTTTGTTATGAATGGTGACATTAGAAACAGCTGTTTGCAATAAAGTAGTTAACCCTTGACCATAAAAAATATTGTCCCCTAATATCAAACAAACCGGATCGGTACTGATAAAATCGGCTCCAATAATAAAAGCTTGTGCCAATCCGTCAGGACTAGGCTGTTCCGCATACTGAATGGAAATCCCAAAATCACTTCCATCTCCCAAGAGGTTTTGAAAATGAGGCAAATCATGAGGGGTGGAAATCAACAACACTTCAGTAATCCCCGCCAACATCAATACCGACAATGGATAATACACCATCGGTTTGTCGTAGATAGGCATTAATTGCTTGGATATTGACTTAGTAAGGGGATACAATCGGGTTCCGGACCCGCCTGCTAGTATAATTCCTTTCATGTTTTTTTGTTTTAAATAACTTTTACTTGATGTATCGCTCTAAACATTTTTCAAGACTATCTCTATAATAAGGTATAGTAATACCAAATGTACTCTTTATTTTTGAGTTATTTAGTAAAGAGTAAGCAGGTCTTTTTGTAGGTGTTGGGTATTCATGTGATAAAATTCCATAAAGTTCACAATTACTTCCTGCTATTTCTTTTATGGCTGTTGCAAACTCAAACCAACTGATTACTCCCTCGTTAGAATAATGATAGGTTCCCGGTTGCCATTGACACGAATCGATAATATACATTATCACTTCGGCAAGATCTTTGGCATATGTAGGACTCCCTATTTGGTCTTGAACCACATTCAAACGATTGTGCTCCTGCATCAAGCGTAACATGGTTTTAACAAAATTAGCTCCAAATTCAGAGTATACCCAAGAGGTTCTGATAATAATCGTCTCTGGATTGGCGTCTATTGCCGCTAGTTCCCCTTTCAACTTTGATTTACCATATTCGTTTTGCGGATTGGTTGCATCTTCTTCTTTCAAAGGAAATGATGCTGTACCCTCGAATACATAATCTGTGGAAACATGCAAAAATTGCGCCTTATGCTCAAAACTCCATTCTGCCAAAACACCAACAGCAAAGTAGTTGATTACATCGGCTTTTTTAGGCTCTTGTTCCGCTTGGTCAACTGCGGTATAGGCTGCGCAATTGATGATACAATCGGGTTTAATGTCCTGAAGAAATGCCACTATACTTTCTGGCTGCTCTAAGTTTAATTGCGAGCGGTCAGGGAATAAAAATTCATATTGGGGCAAATCCGTCGCCAAAACCTTCAGCTCACTACCCAGTTGCCCTGTACCTCCTGTGATGAGTATCTTTTTCATCTTTTATTCCACATCGTTAAAAGTCCCTAAAATGCGGTCTTTGTCAGACACTATCACATCTTCTGTTTCGACCTGCCAGTTGATGGCTAAAGAGGGATCATCATACTGGATTCCACTTTCACTTTCTTTATTGTAGATTTCATCTACTTTATAAGAGACTGTAGCATTCGCACTTAAGACCGAAAAGCCATGTGCAAATCCCTTAGGAACTAGGACTTGTTTTTTATTTTCAGCTGACAATTGGATGCTAAAATGCTGTCCGTAGGTTGTTGAATCCTTTCTAAGGTCTACAGCCACATCTAAAATCTCGCCTTGTAATACCCGAACCAACTTGGCTTGCGCGTAAGGTGCTTTTTGAAAGTGTAGTCCCCGGATTACACCTTTTTTGGAAAACGATTGATTATCTTGTATGAACGTATATGACAACTCATTCTTCGCAAATGAAGATTCACTGTACGATTCAAAAAAACAACCTCTTTCGTCCTCAAAAATAATGGGAGTCAATACTAGAAGGTCTTTAATGTATGTAGTTTCGACTTTCATTATTCAGTTCAAATACAATAATTGCCATTGATGCAATTAGTTTTCTTTTTATGTTTTTCTAAATCAGTTTAGTTTTGATAATAAAATACTCCACAATTACAAAAAGTGGAGTAAAGCGTTTATATTGTAATAAAAAGGCATCTAAGACTTACTTAAGCTTTCAAAAAACTATTGTTCGTATTGTTTTTGATAATAAGTAGCATAATTGCCCGAAGTCACATTTTTCAGCCATTCTTCATTGGACAGATACCAATCAATTGTACGCTCTAATCCTTGTTCAAAAGTTACAGAAGGTTTCCACCCAAGTTCCGCATTTATTTTAGAGGCATCTATAGCATAACGCAAATCATGACCGGGACGGTCTTTTACGAATGTAATCAGCTTTTCAGAAGTACCAGCTGGTCGATCTAATTTATGGTCCATTTGTTGACAGAGCAGTTTCACTAAATCGATGTTTTTCCATTCGTTAAAACCGCCTATGTTATAGGTTTCATGATTTTTACCTTCGTGAAAAACCAAATCGATTGCTACCGCATGATCTTCAACAAAAAGCCAATCACGGGTGTAATTACCATCTCCATATACGGGCAACGCTTTGTTGTTGATGATGTTGTTAATAAACAACGGAATCAATTTTTCAGGAAAATGGAACGAACCGTAGTTGTTCGAACAATTGGTTAAGACGTAGGGCAATCCGTAGGTTTCACCATACGCACGCACAAAATGATCGGAACTTGCTTTTGAGGCCGAGTAGGGTGAATTAGGATCATAGGCCGTATTCTCTGTGAACAAGCCCGTTGCCCCTAAGGAACCGTATACCTCATCGGTACTAATGTGGTAGAAACGCTTGCCTTCACTGTTGTTCTTCCACAATTCCTTACAAGCATTTAAGAGATTCATAGTTCCAATTACATTGGTTTTCACAAAGGCCAAAGGGTCTTTAATAGAACGGTCCACATGAGATTCAGCTGCCAAATGAACTACTGCATCAAATTGATACTGTCGAAACAAATTATCCACAAAAATAGCATCTACAATATCCCCTTTTATAAAGTTATAATTGGGATGGTTTTCAATATCTTTGATATTTTCAAGATTCCCAGCATACGTCAAAGCATCTAGATTTACGATGGTATATTTTGGATATTTAGTCACAAAACGGCGTACCACATGCGATCCTATAAATCCTGCTCCTCCTGTAATTAGTATTTTCATAACGCAATAAATATAATATTACTTTGTATCATACAATTTGATTGTATGAAGATTTGTTCATTCTTGTTTTAATTTATAAAAACTTAAGTTCGTTTTTAACACGCTGCTTACTTTCCAATAAAAAAACTAATAAATACTCCAAAACGCAACTAGTAAACATGGCTTCGCCATTGCAAGTCCCAATTGAGATTGCTTTTGCACTAGTTGCGGCAAATTTATAGTAAATTATCCAACAAAGTGACGATTAAAACGTAAAATTAAACTTAGCAACACAAATTTAACGCTACAAATTTCAATGTTTTTTCTTGTATATTTTAAATAAATTTTTATCAAAGGACGATTTTACTTCAAAATCACCTCTAAAAAAACAGCAGACCTCCTTAAAAAAAATCAAATAGCACCAAAGTTAAACGTAAGAGGTCAAAGGGACTAAGACACTAAGGTTCTGAGTTAAATTTCTAAATAGTTTGCCATTAGTAATTAGCTTACAGTTTTAAAAAACACTCCTCCAAAAACGAATTCGAAAAAACGCCCTTAAATTAAAAACGTCAAAAAAAAACGAAAAAACGCAGTGGCAGCAGTCCGCGAGATGAGGCTAAAAGCCGAACGGCTCGGGCTGCGGAGCGACGATTTGAGGTAGTTTTTGAGCTTTTAATTTTCAGGCTTGAAATCGAAGATTCATGAATACAAAAAAATCAATATTAACCCGTGAATAATTTTTGTTTCTTTTGAAATGTCAATTCACGAACACCAATAAATTAATAACTCGTGAGTAATCAAGACAAAATCGAAAAAAAAAAAAAAAATCGTCTACTAAAATGAAAAATATGTGGAGATGCTTCATACCTCAGCATGACAAAATAAAAGGTCGAGGGGACTAAAACACTAAGGTTCTAAGGCACTAAGGTTCTGTCAAAAACGAATTCGAAAAAACGCCCTTAAATTAAAAACGTAAAAAACAACGAAAAAACGCAGTGGCAGCAGTCCGCGAGATAAGGCTGAAAGCCGAACGGCTCGGGCTGCGGAACGAAGTTTTAAAGGTAGTTTTTTACGTTTTTAATTTTCAGGCTTGATCTTTTGTTTCTTTTGTATGAAGGCAAAAGAAAAGAACAAACTTAAAAATATAAATTTCCTAATTAAATCAAAGTACTTGAAAAAAACCTTATTTCTTCTCTACTTTAAGCACACAACCCAACGATTCCAACACCAGCAAATAATGGTTTTGTTTGACTTCTTGAACAATTGCCTCTTGATCTATAAATGGCCCTGACTCTAAAATAACTTTGTCCCCTTTTCTCCACGTATCAATGACAACATCAAATGTATCTGGGGCTGCAAGCCAGTTTTGAATCGTTTCAATCTCTTTGTCTCTAACAATTGCAGGTTTCCCTAACCAGAACAAGTAGCGCACTACACCTGGAACGTCAAAAACACTATTTCGTTCTTTGTCCGCTATTTGCACAAAAATATAGGAATTGAACAAAGGGAACTGTACCTTCTTTTTTCGATCAGACCATTGGGTAATTTTGGTAATTATTGGACAATAGGCATTGATTCCCATTTCCGTCAAACGTTCAGCTACTTTTTTTTCCGATTTTGGTTTGGTATACAGTACATACCAATTCATCATTGTGTTCATTTTCATTGTTCAATTCTATAATTGACAAATATAATACTCCAATAGCGATAATACATCAGTTGGAGTTGTTTTTTAAGATGAATATACTGAGAGTTTGAACACTTCTTTATACACCTGGGGTTTAAGTAAAAAGTTTTCAGTTTTCAGTATTTAGTTCTTAGTATATAGTTCTTAGTGCAGCGTATTCAGTTTAAAGTTTCAGTTCACAGATCACAGTTTGCAGTTTACAGTTTACAGTTTACCATTTATATATAGAACTACTACAAAAATAAATTCGAAAAACTGCCCTTAAATTAAAAGCGTAAAAAAACAACGATAAAGCTAAGTGGCAGCAGTCCGCGAGTTGAGGACGAAGGACGAACGGCTCGGGCTGCGGAGCGATGCTTTGAGGAAGTTTTTGCGCTTTTGATTTTCAGGCTTGATCTTTTGTTTCTTTTGTATCAATACAAAAGAAAAAAACAAACTTGAAAACGAAATCATCTGCTAAAATGAAGGATATGTGGAGATGCTTCTTTCCTCAGCATGACAAAAGCTCTCCATAACAAAACAACCCGACAATTAAAACAAAAAATTTAATTACTTGATTATTCCATGAAATACATAAAAAAAATGTACCGAAAACAACTTCTTAAAAAAGTCGTTTCGGTACATTCTGATAAAGAGAAAAAAATTACTCTAATAAATCAGAATTGCTTTTTTCTAATTCCGTATAAATATTTTTTACTTCTTGTGAGCTTTCTTTTTGCAAAATCAAATTGGCATTCTCCGTATGTACAAAAATAGCATTCTTCAACCCTACAAATGCAGTGTACACATCCGTCCCAATAACCATATTCCCATTACTATCAACCGCCTGTCCTTTTGAAACCAAATAATCATAAACGGATTCAAAAGACCCTAAATCAGACCATTTGAACTCAGACGAAACCACTTTAATTTTTTTACTGCGTTCCATCACCGCATAATCCACACTAATAGAAGGAATAGCCATTGACAATTCTAAATCCAATTGCCCTTCTTTGTTGGCTTCCCAAACCTGCTTGGATTTATAATATACTTCTGCATTATACAATTTCAACTCTTCTAAAAACACAGCAGCTTTAAAACAAAACATACCACTGTTCCATAAAAAGTTCCCATTCTTGATAAAATCTTTAGCCGACACTTTATTGGGTTTTTCTCTAAACGAAATTACATCGTCACCAGCACGTTCTATATAACCGTATCCGGTTTCAGGTTTAGTAGGAACAATTCCAAATGTAACAATATACCCTTGCGATGCCTTTTCTATGGCTTCATTGATCGATTTTTCATAAGCAGCAGTTCCATCAATAATATGATCTGATGGGGTGACGATTAAAATAGTATCTTGTTCTGAAGCAAATGCGGCAAAAGCAATTGCGGCAGCTGTATTTCTTGGGGTTGCTTCAATAATATCAATATATGAAGTATCTGATTTGTCTAAAACTTTCTTACTTAAATGACAATTATCTGTGTTTCCAACGACCATCACGGTATCTGCCAAAGATCGATTGCGATCTACGGTCATTTCAAACAAAGACTTGCCATCAAACAAATCTAAATATTGTTTGGGTTGGCTTTTTCGTGATAAAGGCCATAGCCTGCTTCCCACTCCTCCCGTAAGAATTACGTGTGTAATTGAACATCCTTTTTTCATAATTACGCTATATTTAATGTGTATTCTTTATTTATTTTTAAAAATCAAACAAAAGGATTTTAAAATCTTTACTAACATCACTACAATAGATTTTTAAATTATCAGCTGTCATAGACGTCCATCCGCTCGCTCTCCTAAAATGCCTTTCACATCATAAAGCAAACTTTTTTCACATTGTAAAGAAGAAAAATCCAGATCTACAAAAACAGTATGTGCCACCCCCAATACCACAGCATCAAAACGTTCTGCTGGCACTGTAGTTGTAGTAGTTAAATTGTATTCTCTTGCTACCTCAACTGGGTTTGCCCATGGATCATAAATTGTGATTTGAATGCCATAATCGGCTAAAGCCTTTATAACATCCACAATCTTAGTATTGCGTACATCAGGACAATTCTCTTTGAAAGTAATGCCCAACATCAATAATCTAGCGCCATTGACAATAACTCCTTTTTTAATCATTAACTTCACCACTTGCGAGGCCACATAATCTCCCATACTGTCATTCAAGCGGCGTCCTGCCAAAATAATTTCAGGATGGTAGCCAAACTCTTGTGCGCGTTGTGCCAAATAATACGGATCAACACCAATGCAATGCCCGCCTACCAATCCGGGTTTAAAAGGTAAGAAATTCCATTTGGTTCCCGCTGCTTCTAGTACTGCTTGGGTATCTATTTGCATCAAGTTGAAAATTTTGGCCAACTCATTTACAAATGCAATGTTGATGTCCCGCTGGGAATTCTCTATCACTTTTGCCGCCTCGGCCACTTTAATGGATGGTGCCAAGTGTGTGCCTGCAGTTATCACCGATTGATACAATTCATTTACTTTCTTACCAATGACAGGAGTCGAACCTGATGTCACTTTCAGAATTTTTTCAACCGTATGCTCTTTGTCGCCTGGATTAATTCGTTCTGGAGAATACCCCGCAAAAAAGTCCACATTGAATTTCAACCCAGACTTTTTTTCCAATACAGGAACACATTCCTCCTCGGTCACACCAGGATATACCGTTGATTCATAAATGACAATATCTCCTTTTTTTAAAACCGAACCTACCGTTTCGCTGGACTTAAACAAAGGCGTTAAATCAGGTCGGTTGTTTTTATCAACTGGAGTCGGCACGGTAATGATAAAATAATTACAATCGGCTATAGCTGCTATATCCGCTGTGCAATACAGTCCGTTTTCATCACTTGGTGCGGTTCGCAAAACCTGTTGCAATGTAGTATCATCTATTTCTAAAGTACTATCAGTGCCCGCAGACAGACTTGCTATACGTGACTGATTGATATCAAAACCTACAACAGAGTACTGGGTAGCAAACAATCTTGCCAAAGGAAGACCGACATACCCCAAACCAATAACCGCTATTTTTATATGTTCGCTCAACTTATTCTTAACTATTTATTATTTAAAAGTACGCTTTTTAGCGTTGCCATACTCGGCTTTATGTTTTTTTAGGGTTGCGCTTTCGCATCATTCATTGCTTTTCCTTTAAGAAAAAACTCAAAAGGCAGTTCCCTTTTATTATTACTTTCGAAAAAAAAGCCTTAAAAAGTATTTCAATTTAGTTTCTTGTACACAAATGTAGCTAAAATAAGGTCTATTTCTGATACCGTTCAACGATGCTTTATGCTGCTTGGTGTCTACAAAAGAACAAACAACCGTTTAGGAGCCGATTCCTTGGTACACAAATCCAATGGCACAAAGTTGTGCTGCATCCAGCACATTGCGTCCATCAAAAATAAATGCTGGTTTTTGCATCCCGTCAAATATTTTTTGCCAATCATAATTCGCAAATTCATCCCACTCAGTGAGAATGGCTATCGCATGGGCATTTGCACAAGCCTCATAAGGATTTGAAAAAGTAGTCACACACTCGGTATTTTGCTCAGGACTGCGTGTTTCTAAATAATTAAGATCATCTAGTATCTTTTTAGAAGATACTTTTGGATCGTATACTGCTATTTTTGCATGTTCATTGATCAAATCATCGGCTACAAATATCGCTGCCGATTCTCTAGTATCATTGGTATCTTTCTTGAAAGCCCAACCCAAAAAAGAAATTTTTTTATCCGAAACCGTATTGTACAGTGTTTGTACAATACCATTAGAGAAACGTCTTTTTTGATGATCGTTCATGATGATTACTTGTTCCCAATAATCAGCAACCTCATGTAATCCGTATGATTTTGCAATGTACACTAAATTCAAAATGTCTTTTTGAAAGCAAGAACCTCCAAAACCAACTGAAGCTTTCAAAAATTTAGGCCCAATTCTACTATCCATTCCTATTGCTTTGGCCACTTCATTAATATCAGCGCCTGTTTTCTCACAGAGCTCAGACATGGCATTAACAGATGATATTCGCTGTGCCAAAAATGCATTGGCAGTAAGCTTAGATAACTCAGAAGACCAAACATTTGTAGTTAATATTTTTTCAGTAGGCACCCAATTAGAGTAAACTTGAACCAGTGCCTCCTTTGCCTTTTTCCCTTCGGGAGTAGCATCACCACCAATTAAGATACGATCTGGCTGCAATAAATCAGTCACGGCCGTACCTTCCGCTAAAAACTCAGGGTTGGAAAGAATTTGAAACTGAACCCCGTTTCCGGTATGATCTAAAATACTTTTGATAGCCTCTGCCGTTCGAACCGGAAGTGTTGATTTTTCGACAACAATTTTATTATCTTTAGCTACGCGTGCAATTTGGCGTGCACACAATTCTATGTATTTCAAATCAGCAGCCATTCCCTTGCCTTTTCCATAGGTTTTCGTAGGCGTATTTACTGAGATGAATATAATTTGTGCTTCATCAATAGCTTGATCCACAGCTGTAGAAAAAAACAAATTTCTACCTCGAGCGGTAGCAACTATTTCGCTCAAACCAGGTTCGTAAATAGGTATATTATCCGTATTTGGGTCGTTCCAAGCGGCAATTCGCTCTTCATTCAAATCCACAACGGTTACTTTTATATGGGGACATTTTTGTGCAATTACAGCCATGGTAGGACCACCTACATACCCTGCTCCAATGCAACAAATTTTTGTAATTTCCATTCTTTATCTATTAAGCGCTTATTTTAATTTTCTTTTTTATTTTTTTTTTGAAGTTTGAGAAGATTCTATTTTCTCTACTCCATCTTATTTTAGATGCTCCCAATACCAGCCCACAGCCTCTTGCAAGCCTTTTTGCAATGAAAATTGCGGATTGTAGTGCAATAATCGTTGTGCTTTTTCAATGCTTGCCAAAGAGTGCGGAATATCTCCTGCGCGGTTAGGACCATATTCCACTGCTATATTCTCGATTTCAGGATCATACATCGATAAATACTGTTTTAAATAAGTGACCAAATTATTCAACGTATTCCTATCCCCGAAAGCAGTATTGTATACCGTATTAACGGCTTCTGGATTTTGCGTAAGCATGGCCAATTCATTCATTTGAATCACATTATCAATATAGGTGAAATCTCTCGAATAGTTACCGTCTCCATTTATTTTAGGGCTTTCGTGTTTCATCAACTGCATGACAAACTTAGGAATCACAGCAGCGTAAGCACCATTAGGATCTTGTTTCCTGCCAAAAACATTGAAATATCGCAAGCCTATGGTTTCTAAACCGTATGATTTGCTAAATATTTCGGCATACAGTTCGTTCACATATTTAGTAATAGCATATGGTGAAAGTGGTTTACCAATAGTTTCCTCTACTTTTGGGAGGCCTTCTGAGTCTCCATAGGTAGACGAGCTGGCTGCATACACAAAACGTTTTACCTTATGATCTCGGGCAGCGACTAACATATTCAAAAAACCCGAAACATTCACTTCATTACTGGTAACGGGATCGTTTAAAGAACGTGGTACCGAGCCCAAAGCAGCTTGGTGTAACACATAGTCAACTCCGTTTACGGCTTCCGTACAAGTGGCTGCATTGCGAATATCACCTTCTATCAATTGAAAATCAGGATGATTCAAACAGCTTTTTAAATTATGCAGGTGTCCCGTAGCAAAATTGTCCAAACATACTACTTGGTACTTTTTATCTAAAAAATACTCGCATAAGTTAGATCCAATAAAACCGGCTCCACCGGTAACTAATATCTTTTTTTGCACTTCGTTTGCCATGCTATATTTTATTTCACTACGGTTATATATTTCTCTTTTTGGTAATGGCTTTTATTTTTTGGAACCAACTTTTTGGCTTTTCCTCTTCATAATAAGATTTATCATAAGAGCCATAACCGTAGCCATAGCCTGTTCCGTATTTAGCTTTGTTTTCTTGACCGTTTAAGATGATACTTGTATTGTTCAATTCCCCGCGCTTAATGCGGTTATTCAATAAAGCAATCATGTCTTTTTTAGTGTAATTTTGACGTACGATATATAAAGTTACATCACAATATTGTGCTAATTCAAGCGCGTCCGAAACCAATCCTACTGGTGGCGTATCCAATATTATATAATCGTATTCTTGCTTTAAAGCGTTAATCAAGTCCTCCATTCCCTGACTTATGATCATTTCTGAAGGGTTAGGTGGTATTGGTCCTGATAATATTACGTCAAGATATGGTATGTGTGTTTTATTGACAATATCTCGAATTGATTTTTGCTTGATAATGTAATTCACTACCCCTACTTCATTTGACAAATTAAACTCTACTGCGAGTCTAGGTTTACGTAAATCTAACCCAATTATAACCGTCTTTTTTTCGCTCAAGGCAAAAACCGTGGCGATGTTTATAGAACAAAACGTTTTTCCTTCACCACTTATTGAAGAGGTAATCATCAACGTTTTAGCACCATCGACATTTTGTTGTTTGTACAAAAACTGCAAGGAAGATCTAATGGCCCTAAAGGATTCTGACAATGCTGATTTTGGTTTGTCAAAAACTGCCAAATTAGATTTCTCTTTATTTACCCCAACCACTCCTATCAATGGAATCTTGGTCATCTTATTAACATCATCGCTATTTTGAATAGCGTCATTAATAAAGAAAATAAAAAAAACGGCTATTAACGGAATCAAGATTCCAAGGAAAAGTGCCAAAATATAATTCACTGATGTTTTAGGCCCAATTAAACCACCACCTACATCTTTAGCAGGATCTATAAAATGAATGTCTGGCAAATTGGCTGCTTTTACAATATCAGCCTCAGAGCGTTTTTGTAAAAAAGTATTGTATATGTTGTCACTCAAGTTATACTTCCTTTTTATTTTTATAAGCTCTTGTTGGTCATCCGGTAGTTTTTTAATAGTACCTTCTGTAACATTGATCTTACTGCTCACCAAGGCCAAGTCATATTGTAAGGACCCTTTTGCTGTTGAAATATTTTCGAGTAACACCCTTTTTATAGCTTCCATTTGGCTATCAAACTCTTGAAAAATCTTCTCGCTTTTTACCGCATAGGACATCTCAGACCTTTGCGTAGACAAGGCAATTAATTTAGAAACATTTACTACTATGTTAGGATCATCAATACCTGCCACAGAGGGCGCTGGTAGTTTTGCGTAATTCACACTGTTATTTAAATACGATTTAAGAGAATTGTAATAAACAATTTTACGATTGATTTCGTCTTTCTTAACATCGTATCCCACGATTTGTTCCGAGAATTTAGTACCCCCATCCTCAACATCGTAAATATTTTTTCCTTTTCGAAACGATTTTAGTTCATTACCCGTTTCTTTCAATTGGGACTCCATGGCTATCAAGGTACTGTCTATAAAAGCAATTGTATTGGTTGCAAATTTATTTTTGCTATCCAACTGTCTTTTAATTAACATCCTGACTGTAGCATTCAAATATTCTACTAAGCGTGCTTTATTAGTTCCTTGCATGCTCAAAGTAATAATAGAACCTGCTTTTTCATTGGTTTGAACGTTAATCCCTTTGTATGCAGAAACTATTCCGTCAAAATCATTAAATTGAACAAAGTACTCATTTCCTATGTACATTCCCGTATTTTCATTTAGTTCCAATTGCCAGTTGAGGAAAGGCAAAACTACTTTTTGTCCTACTCTGTATCGCTTTACAAACTCACCTGTAACTACATTGGTATTCCCATACGTGCGGGTATCGTATCGAATAACCCCTACGCTTGGGTTTTCAAAAGGAATTTTGATCTCATATTCATTCTCAGTCAAAAATTTAATACAGATCCGTTGACCTGCCAGTTGTCCTTTGGTTTTGTCAATACGTACAAAAAAAGGAACCGCTCCGTAGGCATCTGTAAAATTATATTCCCCTTGAACTAAATAACTTATGTAGTACTGCAATTGATCCACAACGAGTTCATTGTGAGATCTGGATTGTAGTGTAGTGGCAATGGTTTGAACTTGGTCTGAATTACCTCCCCAATTGAATGTTAAACTGGTATTCGAGGTAAATAGCGGGTTGTTTTCCTCCTTTATGGAAATCATGGTTTCCATACCATAAATTTTCTCTTTTCGAATGTTTACTTGATAGGCAATAGTCAATGTAATGGCCAGACTAAATAAAAACCAACGCCAATAGCTACCAATTTTAATCAGAAAGCCTTTAAAATCAAAACTAACTTGGTTTTCGAAAATTGAAAAATCTTTGATATCTAACATGTGTTCCGTGCCGTGTTAATTTTTTAACAATAAAAAAGTGGTTGTTGCTAATGACAACAAAGTAATAATAGTCCCTAAAGATTCTATACCCGTTTTTCCGGTACCCCACGTTTTCTGCTTGAGCGGTTTAACGTAAATATAGTCATTGGGTTGCAAATAAAAATAAGGTGATTGCATGACGTTTATATTTGTAAGATCAATATCAGCCATTTGTACACCGGTGGGCGTTTTTCGGATTACTGTAACGGCCTTCCTATCTCCTGTTATGTTGATATCCCCTGCATTAGCAATCGCTTCCATGATAGTAACTTGCTCTTGATACAAAGTTTTAGTTCCCGGAGCACCTATTTCTCCATTCATAGTAAAACGCAAACCTGCTAATTTTACGGTTACAAAAACATTGGCTTCTTTAGTGAAATAGTCCGATAAAAGCTGTTTTTCTATGCGAAGTCGAATGTCATCCAAAGTGTAACCAATCACATTTTGCTCTCCCAAAACAGGAATGCGAATGTTTCCATGATCATCTACCCTGAATCCTTCAAAATACAATGACACATCAGACTGGCTTTGTTTTCCGCCATCATTTGAAATAGAAAAAATGGATGCTAACTTAGGATCAATGGTTTTAATAGAAATGCTTAGCACATCATTGACTTGTAACCTATACGGCTTTGATGCCACCATCGAAATGGGAACCTCTGTCATGCCATCCTTTTTTTGCAAATAAATTAAATCTTGTGTTGCGATACATGATGTCATCAAAACACTGATTACTAGCATCAAACCACCTACAAATTTGTTCATTTTTCACTATTTTAATCCACAAATATAGCTTTTCATTTACGATATAAAAAGCCTCCTTATGGGATTGCGTTTATTAATTATTTTTTAATGATTTCTCAAAAGGTACTCGATGTAAAATACTGCGTCCCAATGTCACTTCATCAGCATATTCTAACTCATCTCCCACAGCTATCCCTCTAGCAATGGTTGAAACTATGATGTTGCTCGATGCAATTTGCTTGAAAATATAAAAATTAGTTGTATCCCCTTCCATAGTAGAGCTCAAGGCAAATATAATTTCCTGCACGGCGCCCGATTTGACCTTTTCAACCAATGCTGTAATATGCAACTGGCTGGGACCAACACCATCAATAGGAGAGATTTTCCCACCCAAAACATGATAAATACCTCTAAACTGATTGGTGTTTTCAATAGCCATCACATCTCTAATATCCTCAACTACACAAATCACGTGGTGGTTTCTACTACTATTAGAGCAAATCTCACACACATCACTATCTGAAATATTGTTACAACTCACACAGTATTTGATATCTTGCCTCATTGAAAGTAGGGCTTGAGCCAAAAATCCAGTTTGCTCCTTAGGCTGTTTTAACAAATGCAATACCAATCGCAAAGCCGTTCGCTTCCCAATTCCTGGAAGTTGCGACATTTCGTTGACTGCCTTTTCTAAAAGTTTTGATGAAAATTCCATACCTGCAAATGTAGCAATTTGTTTATTTGTTCTGCGCCATTATTCCCAATTCCTAAACATTGATTAAGCTATACTGATGGTTTTATTTTTTCATCACTACACAACAAAAAACTATACAAAAAAAAACTTAAAACCTTCCTATAAACTCCATTTCCCAATACCCAACTGTTTACAGTTTAATAACAGTATCTCATTGGCATAAAGCCAAAAAAAGGAAATCCATTACAAGTGATTATTTATAATTCCCTTGGAAATAGTCTTGTTTTAACAACCTTAATTGCGTTTGGTATTGATAGACTAATCTTTAAAATACAATCTTGAAGCTATGAAATGCATATTAAAAACATATCTTTTTGATCAAGAGCGGTTTAATAACTAATTAAGAAAATCAAAATCAATAAAACTTACGAATATTAATACTGATTAGTAGCCAATAAAACTAGAGTACAAGACACCTCTACCTTAATATTGTTCAATTGTAACAACTGGTAAAACTCGGGATTCTCTGTTCCTGGATTAAAAATGACACGTTTGGGTTGTGCCTCAACTATATAATTGTAATAATCGCGTTGACGTGTTGGGTTAAGATATAACGTAACAGTGTCTATGTTTTTAAGTGGAATTGCTTTCGTTTGGATTTTGATTCCAGCTACTTCTCCTGCATTTTGTCCTACTGCTAGTACTGAATGTCCTTTTTCAACTAACTGCTGTACTGCTTTGAACGCGTAACGATCCGTTTTGGTCGTGGCTCCCAGTACCAATGTTTTTTTATTCTTCATCCTTATCATCCTTTTATGAGTGACAAAAGTAAGCAAAAAGGTTCACCTTATGTAGTGATTATGGTAATTGTTACGGTGCAATAAAAAAACATTGCGCTAACAGTCCCAAACAAAAAATGAGTATTTTTGTGGTATTAAACAACAATTATGGATCTCTTTATTTATCTTTTTGTCGCGCTTTTCTCTGTATTGAATCCTATAGGTACGGTCCCTATATTTGTAGGTCTGACTCAAAATGACCCCAAAAAAGAACGGTCGCGCATTTCTTTATGGACAGCCATAAACGTTTTCATTATCTTGATAGTTTCCTTTTTTATAGGACAATATGTTTTGTTGTTTTTTGGAATTAGCATTGATGCACTCCGAATTGCAGGAGGGCTTATCATTGTAAGTTCTGGATTTTCATTGCTCTCTGGTAAGTTTACCAAAAAAAGAGGAATCAACAAAAAAGCCGAAACGGAAGCGCAACAGCGAAATGATATTGCCTTAACCCCACTTGCCATCCCTATGCTGGCAGGCCCAGGATCCATATCGCTCCTGATTGCTTTTTATCAAGAACACAACAGCACCACAGAAATCATTATTTCTACGCTAGCTATTTTAGCCATTGCAGTAACTATTTTTATCATTTTACGCAGCGCCCATTACCTTGCCAAAATATTAGGTGCTTCTGGGATTATTGCTATTTCCAGAATTGTAGGCTTTATTGTAATCGCCATTGGAATACAATACATTGTAAGCGCCATCATTAACATCATCAAAGTAAATCTTTCATAAAAAAAAGAAGCGGATCATTCAGTGAATAATCCGCTTCTTTTTTAAAGTATTTTTTTTTTAGCTTCTTGGCAAGAAAATCTCAGCCATCATACATCGGGCGCTTCCGCCACCACAAGCCTCAATGGTATCTAGACTTGAACTCAGTATTGTAGCATGCTTTTCTAATTGCGCCACTTGCTTTTCTGTAAGCGCTTGATGAGCAGCAGCACTCATAATCAAGAATCTTTTACCAGCAGCTCCTTGAACTTCAAGCATGTTTCCTGCAAAACTATTCATTTGATCTTCGGTTATTAGGACAACCTCTTTATTATTTTCTTTTAAATTATCCAGAACCATTTTGCGTTCTTTTTTGTCGTCTATGCAATCCGCACAAATCAGTGCGAAGGTTTCGCCCAAACACATCATGACATTGGTATGGTAAATCAATTTTCGTTCGCCATCAACAGTCTGAAACGCTTCAAAAAGAACTGGAGCATAATCAAAATCTTCACAGAACTCAATAAACAGCTCCTCATCTGCACGAGGTGACAAAGCACAATACGCTTTAGAATTGGTTCTATCCAAAAGAATACTACCCGTACCTTCTAAGAAAAAACCATCCTCTTCTGCTGATGTGTAATCTACTATATTGTGTATAACAAAACCTTTATCTTCTAACAGGTCTAATAGATCCTCACGGCGTTCTTGACGTCTGTTCTCAGCAAACATTGGATATAATGCTACATCCCCATTTTCATGAAAAGATATCCAGTTGTTTGGAAAAATACTATCTGGCGTATCTGGATCTAGAGTATCGTTAACTACGGTAACATCTATACCTGCGGCAACCAATTTGGCTACAAAATCATCAAATTCTTGCTGTGCTTTCGCATTTACAGTTGCCGGTAATAAGCCATCTAGCACTTTTTGATAGTAATTATTCACAGCCGTTTGCTCATTCATTCTAAAAGCTACGGGCCTAATCATCAAGATGGAATTGGTAGTTTGTTTCATGTATTTTTAGTTTAAAGTTGAGTTGTTTAAAGTTGAATATTACATTCTGTTACACTTTAAACTTCAAAACAAATATTTATTCTCTAATTAAAGGTAAGGTAGAACATCGCAACAAGCCTTCTTGTTTTGCAATCTCGGCATAGGGAATCTCTTCTACTGTAAAACCGTTTTCTCGAAGCCAATTGTTGAGTCTCGTAAAATTTCGTTCCGAAACTACAATATGAGTATCAATTGAAAAAACATTAGAATTCATGTGATACATTTCTTCTCGGTTTAAATGAAAAAGATTTTCTTTACCAAAAAGATCTACAAGAAACATATAATCGGATTCTTCTCTAAACCCGTTTTTATAGATAATTCCTTTATTATTTCCCAAAGGTTGAAAACAACAATCCAAATGTAATGCATTGTCTCGAGCTTCAATTTTTGATTTTACCAAATCAAAAGCTTTCACTTTTTTATGTGGAAATAGCTCTGTGATGTATTGTACACCTAACAAATTGGTACGCGCCGTAATATAATCTTTATAATCACTACCCTTGTATGTCCCAATGAAAATATAGTCATCCCATAACATCACGTCTCCGCCTTCTATATGCACTTCTTCTGGTGGTCGTACTACGTTTTCTGGTTTTATTTGATCAATAATATATTGAATTGCATCTAGTTCACGCTCTCTGTCTGGCAAAATATTAGATTTGATAAAGGTGTTTTCAATTACAAAACCAATATCTCTAGTAAAAATTTGGTTGTAATTCTCAATCATTTCAGGTCGATATACCTGCACGTCATACTTTTCCAACACCTGCTTGAAAGCATCCATTTCCTGTACCATATCCTGCTCTAGTGGATAGGTACCAGCTAGAATATGCTCAAGTGATTTTGGATCATAAGCCTCGTCTGCTGTTGGCGTTGGTCCATTGTGAAGTGCTGATCCCAGTACTACAGCACGGAGTCTTGCTGTTTCATTTGTAACATTAATTGGTAACATGTGTGTTTTCCCTTTTTAGCAAATATAAAAAAAGCTTCACTAAATAGTGAAGCTTTTAAAGTGTTTTTATCTTTTATCTGCGGTAACAAAATCGCGTAATGGATGACCTGTGTATACTTGTCTTGGCCTACCAATAGGTTCTTTATTTTCACGCATTTCTTTCCATTGTGCAATCCATCCTGGTAAACGCCCTATGGCAAACATTACCGTGAACATATCTGTAGGAATACCTAAAGCTCTGTAAATAATTCCAGAATAAAAATCTACGTTAGGGTATAAATTTCTAGATTTGAAATACTCGTCTTCTAGCGCTGACTCTTCCAGTTTTTTAGCAATAGCAAGAATTGGATCTTCAACTCCTAAAGTTGCTAAAACTTCATTGGCTGCTTTTTTGATAATTTTAGCTCTTGGATCAAAGTTTTTGTATACTCTGTGACCAAATCCCATCAAACGGAATGGATCATTTTTATCTTTGGCTTTAGCCATATACTTATCTGCATCACCACCTGTTGCATGAATTTCTTCTAGCATTTCAAGTACTGCTTGGTTAGCACCACCATGCAACGGACCCCATAATGCTGATACTCCAGCTGAGATAGAAGCAAACAATCCTGCATGAGAAGAACCTACCATTCTTACCGTAGAAGTTGAACAATTTTGTTCGTGATCTCCGTGAAGGATAAATAATTTGTCTAATGCATCAATAACAATTGGATTTGCTTTGTAAGGCTCTGTTGGTAATTCAAACATCAAACGCATGAAATTCTCAACATATCCTTTAGTATTATCATAATAATTCAAAGGATAGCCCATGCTTTTTCTGTATGTCCAAGTTGCAATCACAAGGAATTTACCCATGGTTTTACAAACCGCTTCATACATTTCTTTTTCATTATCAACATTTACCGATTTAGGATTAAATGCTGTCAAAGCACTAGTTAAAGCAGATAAAACGCCCATTGGGTGAGCTGTTTTTGGAAAACCGTCGATGATGTTTTTCATCTCTTCGTTTACCAAGGTATATTTTCTAATATCCGTTTCAAACTGAGCCAACTGTTCTTTACTTGGTAATTCTCCAAAAATTAAAAGATATGATACCTCAAGAAAATCAGCTTTATCTGCAAGATCTTCAATGGCATATCCTCTATAACGAAGAATTCCTAATTCTCCATCTAAAAAAGTAATATCACTTTTACAAGATCCTGAATTCTTGTATCCTGGATCAATAGTAATGATACCAGATAAATCACGTAATTTGTTAATATCAATGGCAACTTCATTCTCACTACCTACTACAACAGGAAGTTCAAACTTTTTTCCATCAATCTCTAATGTGGCTATTTTTGACATAATATAATTGGAAATAAACTTTTAAAATAATAATTTCCCAAATCTATGAAAATTAACACTAATTAAAAAGAGAATGCCGGAATGAAATTGTTAAATATTATACAAAAAGCCACTCACAAAAAGTGAATGGCTTTCTATCATTTAGCAAAAAAGCTATTATTTTATTTTAAAAGCATTCTTTCCAGGAAAATAGGCCGATGTACCCAATTCTTCTTCAATACGCAATAATTGGTTGTATTTTGCCATACGATCAGACCTAGAAGCTGATCCTGTTTTAATTTGACCACAGTTTAACGCTACAGCTAAGTCAGCAATAGTATTATCTTCTGTCTCTCCAGAACGGTGTGACATTACCGAAGTATATCCTGCATTCTTGGCCATATTTACGGCAGCAATCGTTTCTGTTAAAGTTCCAATTTGGTTTACTTTAATCAATATCGAATTTGCAATTCCTTTTTCAATACCTGTTGACAAACGCTCTACATTGGTTACAAACAAATCGTCACCTACAAGTTGCACTTTGTCCCCTATTTTTTCGGTAAGTAATTTCCAACCGTCCCAGTCATTTTCATCCATTCCGTCTTCAATAGATATGATTGGATATTTAGCAACCAATTCGGCTAAATATTCAACTTGCTCAGCAGATGTTCTTACATTACCAGTCTCTCCTTCAAACTTTGAATAATCGTATTTTCCGTTTACATAAAATTCGGCAGCAGCACAATCTAAAGCGATCATGATTTCATTGCCAAAAGAATAACCCGCAGCTTCAACAGCTTTTTTTATGGTATCCAAAGCATCCTCTGTTCCGCCAGCAAGATTAGGTGCAAAACCACCTTCATCTCCTACAGCTGTAGAAAGACCTCTATCGTGCAATACTTTTTTCAAACTATGAAAAATCTCCGTTCCCATTTGCATGGCTTGTGAGAAAGTAGTTGCTTTTACCGGGAAAATCATAAACTCTTGAAATGCAATAGGTGCATCAGAGTGCGATCCACCGTTTATAATGTTCATCATTGGTACCGGCAAAGTATTCGCAGAAACACCACCCACGTAACGATATAATGGCAATCCAAGTTCATTAGCCGCTGCTTTGGCAACAGCCAAAGAAACACCAAGAATAGCATTGGCACCCAAACTAGATTTATTAGGAGTTCCATCTAATTCAATCATCATTTGATCAATCTGATTTTGTTCAAATACAGATACACCAACAAGTTCTTCAGCAATTACAGTATTTACATTGTTCACTGCATTCATAACTCCTTTTCCAAGATACGCTTTACCACCGTCTCGTAACTCAACAGCTTCATGCTCTCCGGTTGAAGCTCCTGATGGAACTGCAGCTCTACCCAATACACCATTATCTGTAATTACATCTACCTCAATAGTAGGGTTACCTCTTGAATCAAAAATTTGTCTCGCGTGAATTTTTATAATAATACTCATAAACTGAATTTTTTAAATTTTACATTACAAATATATTCTAAGTTTTGGAATGATTTTATGAAAATAATGAATGTTATTAACGAAAACGATATAATTTGATTTCCAAAGAACCAATTTAACAACTTAAATAGTATGTCAAGACAATTGCTTGTATTTTAAGCCTCTTTCTGAAAGTACGAAACAAGAAACGGGTTTGACTTTTAAATGTCAAACCCGTTTCTTAATTCTCAATAAAAATAAATTTATCCTTTTAAGTTATCGATAAATTGATCAAATAGATAAGAAGAATCATGTGGTCCAGGACTAGCCTCAGGATGGTATTGAACTGAGAAACAATTTTTGTTTTTCATACGCATTCCTGCAACCGTTCCGTCGTTAAGGTGTACATGTGTAATTTCAAGAGCATCGTTTGAATCAAGATCTTCTTTACTTACAGCAAAACCGTGATTTTGAGAAGTAATTTCACCTTTTCCAGTAACTAAATTTTTAACAGGATGATTGATCCCTCTATGCCCATTAAACATTTTATAAGTCGAAATCCCATTGGCTAAACCAATAATTTGATGTCCCAAACATATCCCGAATAAAGGAGCGTCAGCGCCTAAAATATCTTTCGCAACTTTAATAGCACTTGCTAGTGGTTCAGGATCACCAGGGCCATTTGATAAAAAATAACCGTCAGGGTTGAAAGACTTCAATTCATTAAAAGACGAATTGTAAGGAAATACTTTGATATAGCAATCTCTTTTAGCAAAATTCCGTAATATATTTTTTTTAATCCCAAGATCTAAAGCAGCAATTTTATATTTTGAATTTTCGTCTCCATAATAATAAGGGACAGTCGTAGAAACTTTAGAAGCCAATTCTAATCCTTTCATATCAGGAACATTAGCCAAAGCTACTTTTAAATCTTCAACCGCTGTTCCATCAGTACAAATGACAGCATTCATGGCACCATTATCTCTGATATAGTTAACTAAAGCCCTTGTATCCACATCCGAAATACAAATCAGGTTTTGCTTCTTGAAATAATCTTCCAAACTTTCTGAAGCATCTGATCGAGAATAATTAAAGCTGAAATTCTTGCAAATCAAACCAGATATCTTAATAGATTCTGATTCTACTTCATTAATATTAACACCATAATTACCAATGTGAGCATTGGTAGTAACCATTAACTGTCCAAAATAAGATGGATCAGTAAAAATCTCTTGATATCCAGTCATGCCCGTATTAAAGCAAACTTCTCCAAAAGTAGTTCCGCTAATCCCGATTGATTTCCCATGAAAAATAGTTCCATCACTTAGTAAAAGGGTTGCAGATTGTCGTGTTGTGTATTTCATTAGTATAGTGTTTGTGTAATATACCAACCTAAGTTAGCATGTATTGATAATAAATACTTCATGAAGAAGTACAACTATTCCCCCCCCTTTATAACATCAATTATAAAATTATAAAAAGGATAAAAAAAAAGGATAAACTATAAATAGCTTATCCTTGATTTTATTGAATCATTATTTTCATAATTACTCAGCAGTCTCAGTAGTAGAATCCGTTTCAGCAACAGGAGCTTCAGTAGCCTCATCTGCTTTTTTAGCTTTTCCACCACGACGGCTTTTAGCTTTTTTCACTTCTTTTTTACCACCATTGTAAAGTTCATTAAAATCAACAAGTTCGATCATTGCCATATCAGCATTATCTCCCAAACGATTTCCAACTTTAATGATACGTGTGTATCCACCTGGACGGTCTCCTACCTTAGCAGCTACATCTCTGAATAAATCAGTTACAGCATATTTACTACGTAAGTAAGCAAAAACAATACGACGATTGTGAGTCGTATCTGCTTTAGATTTTGTTATTAATGGCTCAACAAATTGTTTAAGCGCTTTTGCTTTAGCAACAGTAGTATTAATACGTTTGTGCTCAATAAGAGAACAAGCCATATTAGCTAACATAGATTTTCTATGAGCTGTCTGTCTGCTTAAGTGATTGAATTTTTTTCCGTGTCTCATGACGTGTTTTTTTTAAACCTTCATCTTGCTACAATCCTCTTTGGAGAGCAAAATACGAAGTGGTTTATTCTTTATCTAATTTGTATTTTGCTAAATCCATACCGAAGTTTAAATTTTTAACTGCAACAAGTTCATCAAGCTCAGTTAAAGATTTTTTACCAAAATTTCGGAATTTCATTAAATCATTTTTATTGAAAGATACTAAATCACCAAGTGTATCAACTTCAGCCGCTTTCAAGCAATTTAATGCTCTAACAGAAAGATCCATATCAACAAGCTTAGTTTTAAGCAACTGTCTCATGTGTAATGATTCTTCATCATAAGATTCTGTTTGTGCAATTTCGTCAGCCTCGAGTGTAATTCTTTCATCAGAAAACAACATAAAGTGATGAATCAAAACTTTAGCTGCTTCAGTAAGCGCATCTTTAGGATTTATAGAACCATCAGTTTTAATTTCAAAAACTAATTTTTCATAATCTGTTTTTTGCTCTACACGGAAGTTTTCGATAGCATACTTTACATTTTTAACAGGCGTAAAAATAGAGTCTGTAAAAATAGTTCCTATCGCAGCATTCTGCTTCTTGTTTTCTTCAGCTGGTACATAGCCTCTACCTTTTTCGATAGTTAAATCGAAATTAAGTTTGATTTTGCTATCTAAATTACAAATTACAAGATCTGGATTTAGAACTTGAAAACCTGAAATAAATTTTTGAAAATCACCAGCAGTTAACTGATCTTTACCTGAAACAGAAATAGTAACTGATTCATTATCTATATCTTCTATTTGACGTTTGAAACGTACTTGCTTAAGATTAAGTATAATTTCGGTAACGTCTTCAACAACTCCTGAAATAGTAGAAAACTCATGATCTACACCTTCAATGCGAACAGATGTAATTGCATAACCTTCTAATGCAGAAAGCAAAACTCTTCTAAGTGCATTACCAACGGTCAATCCGTATCCTGGTTCTAAAGGTCTAAACTCAAATTTACCTTCAAAATCGGTTGAATCGATCATGATAACTTTATCGGGCTTCTGAAAATTAAATATTGCCATAAATTTCGACTAAGTCAATTATTATTTGTTGTACAACTCTACGATTAATTGTTCTTTAATGTTTTCTGGAATTTGCAGTCTTGCAGGAACAGATACAAAAGTACCTTCTTTAAGATCGCTATTCCATGTAATCCATTCATAAACATGACTTGAATTAGATAAAGAACGTTCGATAGCCTCTAATGATTTAGATTTTTCACGAACAGCAACTTTATCACCAGGCTTAAGGTGGTAAGAAGGAATATTTACAACTTCACCATTTACAGTAACGTGTCTGTGAGAAACAATTTGACGAGCACCTCTTCTAGAAGGAGCAATACCCATTCTAAAAACAACGTTATCTAATCTTGCTTCACATAATTGTAATAAAACTTCACCAGTAACTCCTTTAGTAGCTGATGCTTTTTCGAATAAGTTTCTGAATTGTTTTTCTAAAATTCCATAAGAATATTTAGCTTTTTGCTTTTCCATTAACTGAACAGCATACTCAGACTTTTTTCCTCTTTTTTTTGCCATCCCGTGTTGTCCAGGAGGGTAATTTCTTTTTTCGAATGCTTTATCATCACCGAAAATTGCTTCGCCAAATTTACGAGCTATTCTTGTACTAGGACCAGTATATCTTGCCATTTTATATTATTTAAGATTGAGATTATGAATTCAGGTCAAATCCTTCGATAATCGAAATTCAATCTAGGTTATACTATAATTAATATTTTGAGTATTATACTCTACGTCTTTTAGGAGGACGACATCCGTTGTGAGGCATTGGAGTAACATCAATAATTTCAGTAACTTCAATACCACCATTGTGTAAAGAACGAATAGCAGACTCACGTCCGTTTCCTGGTCCTTTTACATAAACTTTAACTTTTTTAAGTCCAGCTTCAAGAGCTACTTTACTACAATCTTCTGCTGCCATTTGAGCTGCGTACGGAGTGTTCTTTTTAGAACCTCTGAAACCCATTTTACCAGCTGAAGACCATGAAATAACTTCACCTTTTTTATTAGTCAAAGAAATGATAATGTTATTGAAGGTAGCAGAAATATGAGCTTCACCCGTTGATTCAACGATAACTTTACGTTTTTTTGCTGTTGCTTTAGCCATATTACTTATTATTTAGTTGCTTTTTTCTTGTTAGCAACAGTTTTTCTTTTACCTTTTCTTGTTCTAGAGTTGTTCTTAGTTCTTTGTCCTCTTAAAGGAAGACCAGTTCTATGACGAATACCTCTATAACATCCAATATCCATTAAACGTTTGATGTTTAAAGAAACTTCTGAACGCAATTCACCCTCAATTTTGAAAGAAGATACAGCATCACGAATTGCTCCGATCTCGTCATCATTCCAATCTTGAACTTTTTTGTCTTGGCTAACTTGAGCTTTTTCTAAAATCTCAACAGCTCTACTTCTACCTAATCCAAAGATATAGGTTAGTGCAATAACACCTCTCTTATTTTTTGGGATATCTACCCCTGCTATTCTTGCCATAATTATCCTTGTCTTTGTTTAAATCTAGGATTCTTTTTGTTTATTACGTACAATCTCCCTTTTCTTCGTACAATTTTGCACTCGGGACTTCTCTTTTTTACTGAAGCTCTAACTTTCATTTTTGAATATCCTTTAATATCTATAAGTAATTCTCGCTTTTGACAAATCGTAAGGGCTCATTTCTAGTTTAACCTTATCACCAGGTAATAATTTAATGTAATGCATACGCATTTTACCAGAAATATGTGCAATTACAATATGTCCATTCTCTAACTCTACACGGAACATTGCATTTGATAATGCTTCAATGATTGAACCGTCTTGTTCTATTGCTGATTGTTTTGCCATAAATTAAGCTACTGCTTTTCTATTTTTACCACTTTTCATTAATCCATCATAATGCTTATTCAACAGGTATGAATTGATTTGTTGAACAGTGTCAATGGCAACACCAACCATAATAATTAATGAAGTACCTCCAAAAAACATTGCCCATGATTGTTGAACATCCATCAAGCTTACAACTATCGCAGGGAACACAGCGATCAAAGCAAGAAATATTGATCCAGGGAATGTAATTAAAGACATCACTTTATCAAGGTAGTCAGAAGTTTCAACACCAGGCTTAACACCAGGAATAAAACCACCACTTCTCTTTAAATCATCAGACATTTTATTTGTTGGAACTGTAATAGCCGTGTAAAAGAATGTAAATACAATGATTAACGTTGCAAATACAAAATTATACCAAAAACCAAACATATTACTGAATGCTCCAACTATTGACTGTGAAGTATCTGAATCTGATAAACCAGCTAGTGCTGCAGGAATAAACATAATTGCTTGCGCAAAAATAATTGGCATAACCCCAGAAGCATTAAGCTTTAAAGGAATCCACTGTCTATTACCATTCATCATATCTTGTTCAAAATCTCCAGACGTTGTACGTCTAGCATATTGAACAGGAATTCTTCTTACTGCCATCACTAAAAGCACACAGCTAATAATTACCAACAACCAAAGAATAATTTCAATAACCAATAACATTGGTCCTCCATTGTTATTTGAAACTCTTGATGTGAATTCTTGCATAAAAGCTTGAGGCAATCTAGCAAGTATTCCTACCATAATCAATAATGAAATACCATTTCCAATTCCTTTGTCAGTAATTTTTTCACCAAGCCACATTGCAAAAATGGTACCGGTAACAAGAATTACAACAGAAGAGAATAAAAACTCAAAAGAATTAAAACCTAATAAAAAAGCATTACCAGGAAGAGTTCTGTATAAGTTATAGATGTAGGTAGGTCCTTGAACTAAAGTAATTCCAATTGTCAACCAACGTGTGATTTGATTTATTTTTTTTCTACCACTCTCTCCATCACTTTGAAGCTTTTGCAAATAAGGAATAGCAATTCCCATAAGCTGCACTACAATAGATGCAGAAATGTATGGCATAATCCCAAGTGCAAAAACAGAAGCTTGAGAAAATGCACCACCAGTAAACATGTCAAGAATTGAACCAATTCCTTCTTTGGTCTGTCCGGCTAAATTAGCCAATTGAGTTGCATCAATACCTGGTAAGGTCACTTGAGCACCAAAACGATAAACTAAAAGAAGACCGAAAGTAATTAGAATTCTATTTTTTAGTTCTTCAATTTTCCAAACATTACCTATTGATTCAATAAATTTCTTCATATTATACAGAAAATTACATTACTATAGCTTCTCCACCAGCAGCTTCGATAGCAGCTTTTGCAGTAGCAGTAAATTTGTGAGCGGTTACTTTTAATTTTGCTTTCAATTCACCTCTACCTAAAATCTTAACGATTTCATTTTTGGTAGCCAAACGGTTAGCAACATAAACTGACATATCAACAGTATCTTGAACAATACCATTTTCAACTAAAAGTTGAAGAGTATCAAGATTGACACCTTCGTAATCTTTACGATTGATGTTTGTAAAACCAAACTTAGGTACACGTCTTTGAAGTGGCATTTGCCCTCCTTCAAAACCAATCTTTTTAGAATAACCAGAACGAGATTTTGCTCCTTTATGTCCTCTTGCAGAGGTACCACCTTTTCCAGAACCTTCTCCTCTACCTAATCTTTTATTTTGATTGTGCGTAGAACCTTCAGCAGGTTGTAAGTTACTTAAATTCATAACAGTATTTGTTATTTAGCTTCTTCAACAGAAACTAAGTGTTTAACTTTATTTATCATACCAAGGATTGTAGGATTTGAATCATGCGCTACAACTTGTCCCATTTTACGTAGACCTAAAGCTTCTAATCCTCTTTTTTGAGAAAGTGGACAGTTGATTTTGCTTCTAACTTGTTTTACTAATAATTTAGCCATAATTTCCTTGTATTAACCTTTAAAAACTTTCTCTAAAGAAACACCTCTTTGTTTTGCAACAGTGTAAGCACTTCTCATTTGTAATAAAGCATCAAAAGTTGCTTTTACCACGTTGTGTGGATTTGAAGATCCTTGTGATTTTGAAAGCACATCATGTATACCAACTGATTCTAAAACTGAACGAACAGCTCCACCAGCAATAACTCCAGTACCATGAGATGCAGGAATTAAAAATACGCGTGCACCACCAAATTTACCTTTTTGTTCGTGAGGCACAGATTGACCATTTAAAGGAATCTTTACTAGATTTTTCTTAGCATCTTCTACTGCTTTTGCAATAGCCTCAGAAACATCTTTAGATTTACCTAAACCGTGACCAACAACACCGTTTTCATCACCTACAACAACAATAGCAGAAAAACCAAAAGCTCTACCACCCTTTGTAACTTTAGTAACACGATTTACACTAACCAAACGATCTTTTAATTCAAGACCACTAGGTTTTACCAACTCTACATTTTTGTATTTACTATTAGACATACTATATTAGAATTTAAGTCCAGCCGCTCTCGCGCCTTCTGCTAATGATTTAATACGCCCGTGATATAAGTAACCTCCTCTATCAAAAGTTACAACTTCTATCCCAGCTTTTAAAGCTTTTTCAGCAACTAATTTCCCAACTGCTGTAGCAACTTCAATATTCGTACCCTTACCTATTTCTTTTTCTCTTGAAGAAGCTGCTAGCAAAGTAACTCCGTTTACGTCATCAATTAATTGAGCGTAAATTTCTTTATTACTTCTAAAAACAGATAGTCTTGGATTAGTAGCAGTACCACTAATTGTCTTTCTAATTCTGAATCTAATTCTTTGTCTTCTTTCAGGTTTTGTTAATGACATAATCTTATTTTTTAAGCTGATTTACCTGCTTTTCTTCTTAATACTTCACCCACGAATTTAACTCCTTTTCCTTTGTATGGCTCTGGCTTACGGAAACCTCTAATTTTCGCAGCTACTTGACCTAAAAGTTGTTTATCAAATGATGTTAACTTTACAATTGGGTTTTTACCTTTCTCAGATATAGTTTCTAAAGTAACTTCAGGAGCAATCTCTAAAATAATATTGTGTGAAAAACCAAGAGCTAAATCTAATTTTTGACCTTGATTTGAAGCTCTATAACCAACTCCAACAAGTTCTAACGATTTAGTAAAACCATCTGTAACACCAACTATCATGTTGTTGATAAGTGAACGATACAAACCATGTTTTGCTCTTTGATCTTTATGATCAGATGACCTGTCAACTTGAACTTGACCATCTTCAACTGTTACAGTAACGTCCGAAAACTCCTGAGTTAGTTGACCGTTTTTTCCCTTAACTGTAATAATTCCGTTTGCTACTTCAACAGTAACACCTGCAGGAACTATTATAGGATTTTTACCTATTCTTGACATCTTATTATAGTCTTTAAATTAGTATACGTAACAAATTACTTCACCACCTACATTCAATTGCTTTGCTTGTTTACCAGTCATCAAACCTTTTGAAGTAGAAACAATAGCAATACCTAAACCATTTAAGATTCTTGGTATATTAGCAGAACTTGAATATTTACGTAAACCTGGTTTACTAATTCTCTGAATATCTTTGATTACAGACTCTTTAGTATCTTTATCATACTTCAAAGCGATTTTGATAGACCCCTGAACAGCGTTGTCTTCAAATTTGTAACTCAAAATATAACCTTGATCAAATAAGATCTTAGTTATTTCTTTTTTTAGATTAGATGCAGGAATTTCAACAACTTTGTGGTTTGCGGCCACAGCGTTACGAACTCTTGTCAAATAATCAGCAATAGGATCTGTATACATGTGTATTAATTTGCGGTCTTGGTTTTCAACAAACGATTTGTTGAACCTTAAACCAATTTATAAATATTAAAGATACAGACTAAACATATGTTAAGTCTGTATCTGAAAGCAAAACTATGCTATTACCAAGATGCTTTTTTCACACCAGGAATTAATCCATTATTTGCCATTTCACGAAATGTAACACGTGAAATACCAAATTGACGCATATAACCTCTTGGTCTTCCAGTTAATTTACAACGATTGTGTAAACGAACAGGTGAAGCATTTTTTGGTAACTTTTGCAAACCTACGAAATCTCCAGCTTCTAACAAAGCTTTTCTTTTCTCTGCATACTTTGCAACCGTTTTTTCTCTCTTAACCTCACGGGCTTTCATTGATTCTTTAGCCATGTCTTAGTTCTTTTTAAAAGGTAAACCTAATTCTGTTAATAACGACTTAGCTTCTTTGTCAGTCTTTGCGGTAGTTACGAAGGTAATATCCATACCAGAGATTTTATTAACTTTGTCAATATCAATTTCTGGAAAAATAATTTGTTCTAAAACACCAAGGTTATAATTTCCTCTACCATCAAAACCTGTAGCCTTAATTCCGCTGAAATCTCTTACACGAGGTAATGCAGAAGTAATAAGTCTATCAAGAAACTCATACATTCTTTCTCCACGTAAAGTAACTTTAGCACCAATTGGCATTCCCTTTCTCAATTTAAAAGACGCAACGTCTTTTTTAGAGATAGTTGAAACTGCTTTCTGTCCAGTGATCTTAGTTAACTCATCAACTGCATAGTCAATAAGTTTTTTATCAGATACAGCTGCACCAACTCCTTTACTTAAAACGATTTTGTCCAATTTAGGAACTTGCATTACGTTTACGTATCCGAATTCCTCTTTAAGAGCAGCAATTACTCTGCTCTTATATTCTTCTTTTAGTCTAGGTATATACGCCATTACTATAGTACTTGATTAGATTTTTTTGAAAATCTTACTTTCTTATCTCCTTCTACTCTAATACCTACTCTTGTTGCTTCCTTAGTTTTAGGATCAATTAAAGAGATGTTAGATATTTGTATTGGAGCTTCTTTCTTTACAATACCACCTTGAGGGCTTTTTGCACTTGGTTTCGTATGCTTAGAAACCATATTAACACCTTCAACAATTGCTTTGTTCTTTTCACGATCAACGCTTAATACTTTACCTTCAGCACCTTTATGGTCTCCAGCAATTACTCTAACGATGTCACCTGATTTTATTTTTAGCTTTATCATCTTAAAACGAATTAAAGCACTTCTGGTGCTAATGATACAATTTTCATGAATTGTTTTTCACGAAGTTCTCTTGCTACCGGACCAAAAACACGAGTTCCTCTCATTTCACCAGCAGCATTCAATAATACGCAAGCGTTATCATCAAATCTAATGTATGAACCATCGGCTCTTCTTACTTCTTTTTTGGTACGTACAACAACTGCAGTTGAAACAGCTCCTTTTTTAACGCTTCCGTTTGGAGCAGTATCTTTGATAGAAACTACAATCTTGTCACCAACAGAGGCATACCTTCTTTTGGTACCTCCTAAAACACGGATAGTTAAAACTTCCTTTGCTCCAGTGTTATCTGCTACTTTTAGTCTTGATTCTTGTTGTACCATAATTATTTAGCTCTTTCTAAGATTTCAACTAACCTCCAACATTTTGTTTTACTTAAAGGACGAGTCTCACTTATCCTTACAGTATCTCCAACGTTACAGTCGTTCATTTCGTCGTGTGCGTGATACTTTTTAGTTTTCAACACGAACTTACCGTATAATGGGTGTTTTACTTTACGAACTTCAGCAACAACAATAGATTTATCCATTTTGTCTGAAGTTACAACACCAATTCTCTCTTTTCTTAAATTTCTTTTTTCTTCCATCTTTCAGCAGACTACAGTTATTGTCTTTTAGTAAGTTCAGTAGCTAATCTTGCAACAGTTCTTCTCACACCTCTAATTTGAAGTGGATTCTCAATTGGTGAAATAGCGTGAGCCATTTTAAGATCAGCATATGTTTTCTTAGTCTGGCTAAGTTTCTCTTGCAACTCTGCTGCAGAAAGATTTTTTATTTCTGATTGTTTCATAATATAGTATAAATTATGCTTCGAAATCTCTTGCAACAACAAATTTAGTTTTTACTGGAAGCTTTTGTGCTGCTAGACGTAACGCCTCTTTAGCAACTGACAAAGGTACTCCTCCAACTTCAAACATAATTCTTCCGGGTTTAACAACGGCTGCCCAGTATTCAACTGCACCTTTACCTTTACCCATACGTACCTCAAGAGGCTTCTTTGTGATTGGTTTGTCTGGAAATATTTTGATCCATAATTGTCCCTCTCTTTTCATGAAACGAGTGGCAGCAATACGAGCTGCCTCTATTTGACGAGAAGTTAAAAACATTCCATCTTCATGTACAGATTTAATACCAAACATTCCATTAGAAAGTTCATGCCCTCTTTGAGAGTTCCCTTTCATTTTACCTTTCTGTACCTTACGGTATTTTGTTCTTTTAGGCTGTAACATTTTTCTTTAATTTAAAAATTACTTTCGTTTACGAGCGTCTGGTTTTCCACCTTTGTTAAAAGGTTTTCTGTCTCCTCTTGGAGAATCACCACCTTTACCTCCAGCACCAGATTGTTTTTTGTCCATTCCGGCTAGTGGAGAAAGATCTCTCTTTCCATAAACTTCACCTTTCATGATCCATACTTTGATACCCATTCTACCATAAGTAGTATGAGCTTCAGCCAAAGCATAATCAATATCAGCTCTGAAAGTTGATAGAGGAATTCTACCTTCTTTGAAACCCTCTGAACGAGCCATCTCAGCACCATTCAAACGACCAGAAATCAAAACTTTGATACCTTCTGCGTTCATACGCATAGAAGCAGCAATAGCCATTTTGATTGCACGTCTGTAAGAAATTCTGCTTTCAATTTGACGACAGATGCTTGTAGCAACTAGATACGCGTCAAGTTCAGGTCTTTTAATTTCAAAGATGTTAATTTGAACCTCTTTGTCAGTAATTTTCTTAAGTTCTTCTTTCAACTTGTCTACCTCTTGTCCACCTTTACCGATAATAATACCAGGTCTAGCAGTAGTGATAGTAACGGTTACAAGTTTTAAAGTTCTCTCGATTATTACTTTAGATACACTAGCTTTTGATAAACGAGCATGGATATACTTTCTGATTTTGTGATCTTCGGCAAGTTTATCACCGTAATCATTTCCACCATACCAGTTTGAGTCCCATCCTCTGATGATACCAAGTCTGTTTCCAATTGGATTTGTCTTTTGTCCCATGCTGCTTAAGAATTGCTTTGTGTGTTATTGATAGCCCCTAACACGATTGTAACGTGATTAGAACGTTTTCTTATTCTATGTGCTCTTCCTTGCGGAGCTGGACGAAGTCTTTTCAACATCATTCCACCATCTACACGGATTTCCTTAACAAATAAACCAGCTTCTTCCATATTAGCTTCAGGGTTTTTTGCTTGCCAGTTAGCAATTACAGATAAAACCAATTTTTCTAATTTTCTTGAAGCTTCTTTAGAACTAAATCTTAGTATGTTAAGTGCTCTTTCTACCTTCTGACCTCTTACTAGATCTGCTACTAAGCGCATTTTTCTAGGTGAAGTAGGGCAGTTATTTAACTTTGCGAAGGCCAAAGACTTATTTGCCTCTTTTCTTGCATCTGCTGTTTCTCTTTTACGAACTCCCATTGCTTCTTATTTTTTACCTTTATTTTTTGCTCCAGCATGACCTCTAAAAGATCTCGTTGGTGAAAATTCTCCTAATTTGTGACCTACCATGTTTTCAGTTACATAAACCGGTACAAATTGACGACCGTTGTGAACTGCGATAGTTTGTCCAACAAAATCTGGAGTAATCATAGAAGCTCTAGACCAAGTCTTAACCACTCCTTTATTTCCACCTGCAATATTTTCTTGAACTTTCTTGTCTAATTTATAATGAACAAAAGGTCCTTTTTTTAATGAACGTGCCATATCTTATTATTTCTTTCTACGTTCTACGATATACTTGTTACTCGGGTTTTTCTTAGAACGTGTTCTATAACCTTTTGCTGGTATTCCATTTCTTGAACGTGGATGTCCACCAGAAGAACGTCCTTCACCACCTCCCATTGGGTGATCTACAGGGTTCATTGCTACAGGTCTTGTTCTAGGTCTTCTACCTAACCATCTAGTTCTACCAGCTTTACCAGAAACAACTAATTGATGATCAGAGTTAGATACAGCTCCAATTGTTGCAGAACAAGTTAACAAGATCAATCTTGTTTCACCTGAAGGCATTTTGATTGTAGCGTATTTACCATCTCTTGCCATTAATTGAGCAAAAGTTCCAGCAGAACGTGCAATAACTGCACCTTGACCTGGTCTCAATTCAATACAAGAAATTACAGTTCCTAGTGGAACTCTACTTAAAGGTAAAGTATTACCAATCTCAGGTTGAGATTCTGGACCAGAAACAAGTTTCTGACCAACTTTCAAACCGTTTTGAGCGATAATATAAGTTTTCTCTCCATCAGCATAAGCTAATAAAGCGATAAATGCAGTTCTGTTTGGATCATATTCGATTGATTTAACCGTAGCAGGAATTCCTTCTTTAGTACGTTTAAAATCAATAATACGATATCTCTGCTTGTGACCACCACCCGTATAACGCATGGTCATCTTTCCTTGACTATTTCTACCACCAGAGTTTTTTATCGGCGCTATCAAAGAGCGTTCCGGCTTATCAGTTGTAATGGCGTCATAACCATTCACAACTCTAAATCGCTGACCTGGGGTAATAGGTTTTAATTTTCTTACTGACATTTTATCTTAGATATTGTTGTAAAAATCAATTGTTTCTCCTTCTTGTACTTGAACAATCGCTTTTTTAATTGCATTTGTCTTTCCACTGATCAAACCACTTTTAGTGTATTTAGTAGTTCTATCTGGTCTCACATTCATTGTGTTAACACTAACAATAGTTACACCATAAGCAGCCTCAACAGCTTTCTTAATTTGAACTTTGTTTGCTTTTCTGTCAACAACGAATCCGAAGCGGTTTAAAACTTCACTTTCTTTGGTTACTTTTTCCGTTACTATAGGCTTAATAATGATGCTCATATCCTATTATTTACTTAAATTTTCTTCAATTATCTCCAAAGAACTCTCTAAAAGCACTAAATTATTAGCGTTTAATATAGCGTAAGTACTTAATTCTAAGCTACTTACAACGCTAGAGCTTTTTAAATTACGTGACGACAAATATACATTTTTATTTGAATCACCCAATACAAAAAGGGATTTTTTATTCTCTAACTCTAAAGCTTTCAAAACGTTGATGAAATTTTTAGTGTTTGGAGTTTCAAAATTAAAGTCTTCAAGAACAATAATGTTTGACTCTTTAGCTTTGATAGAAAATGCAGATTTTCTAGCTAAACGCTTTAAGTTTTTATTCAATTTGAAAGAATAACTTCTTGGTCTTGGACCAAATACAGTTCCTCCACCTTTGAATAAAGGGTTTTTAGCACTACCAGCACGGGCAGTACCTGTACCTTTTTGCTTTTTTATCTTACGAGTACTTCCCGCTACTTCAGCTCTTTCTTTAGCTTTGTGCGTTCCTTGTCTTTGATTAGCAAGATATTGCTTTACATCAAGATATACTGCGTGATTGTTTGGCTCTATACCAAATACTGAATCAGAAAGTTGCACTTTTCTTCCAGTATCTTTTCCGTTGAAATCTAATACTTTTGCTTCCATTACTTCTGAATGATTACATAAGAGTTGTTATGACCAGGAACACATCCTTTAATAACAAGTAGGTTCTTTTCAGCCACTACTTTTAAAACTCTAAGGTTTTGAACTTTTACATTGTCTCCTCCCATACGTCCAGCCATACGCATTCCTTTGAATACTCTAGATGGATAAGAAGAAGCTCCCACAGAACCTGGCGCTCTTAAACGGTTGTGCTGACCGTGAGTTGCTTGACCAACACCACCAAAACCGTGACGTTTTACAACCCCTTGGAAACCTTTACCTTTAGATACACCTTGTACATCTACAAATTCACCTTCAGCAAAAATAGAAACATCAATAAGATCTCCTAATTTTTGTTCAGTTGCAAAATCTTGGAATTCAACGACTTTTTTCTTAGCTACAGTTCCAGCTTTTTTAAAGTGACCTAAAGCCGCTTTTGTGGAATGTTTCTCGTTTTTGTCATCGAAACCTAGTTGCAACGCTTCGTACCCGTCAACACCTTTGGTTCTGACTTGGGTAACAACACATGGACCTGCTTCGATTACCGTACAAGGAATATTCTTCCCGTTTTCGTCGAAAATACTAGTCATGCCGATTTTTCTACCAATTAACCCAGACATAAATATTAATTATTAATTACTAAAACTCCCTTCAATTTAAAAACAACAGCTGTTCTCAAACAGGGAGTGCAAAAGTATACATTAAAATCGAATATACCAAACAGTTACAAAAATTAAATAACTCATTATCAAAAAACAAACTTTTAAAAATTAGATAATCAAACATTCATTCATACAACATATACTTAAATCAATACTATTTGAAGAATTAAATAATAAAAAAACATCCTAGAAAAACATTCAAAATAATCCGTTCACACCCTATAAATCAAAACATTTCATTTTATTCCAAAAAAAAAGCGGAACAAAATGTTCCGCTTTATAATAAAAATATACTTATACTTTAATTTCAACTTCTACTCCACTAGGCAATTCTAATTTCATCAAAGCATCAATAGTTTTTGAAGAAGAAGAGTAAATATCAATCAATCTCTTGTAAGACATTACTTCAAACTGCTCTCTAGCTTTCTTGTTTACGTGCGGTGAACGCAATACTGTAAACAATTTTTTGTGAGTTGGCAACGGAATAGGACCAGTTACAACAGCACCAGTAGTTTTTACTGTTTTTACAATCTTCTCAGCAGACTTGTCTACTAACATGTGATCGTAAGATTTTAATTTTATTCTGATTTTTTGACTCATTTTCTTAAAGATTAAGCGTTTCCTTTTGCTTTTTTAATTACTGCTTCTGAAATATTAGAAGGTGTCTCTGAATAGTGAGAGAATTCCATTGTAGAAGTTGCTCTACCAGAAGATAATGTTCTTAATGTTGTAACATATCCAAACATCTCTGATAAAGGCACATCAGCCTTAATAGTTTTAGCACCATTTCTATCTCCCATGTCACTCACCTGACCTCTACGACGGTTGATATCACCAACGATATCCCCCATGTTTTCTTCTGGTGTAATAACCTCCATTTTCATGATTGGCTCTAAAATTACAGCACCAGCAGCTTTCGCTACCTCTCTATAACCCATTCTTGCTGCTAACTCAAAAGAAAGCGCATCAGAATCCACAGGGTGGAAAGATCCGTCTAATAAAGTAACCTTTAAACTATCAACTTGATATCCCGCTAAAGGACCAGTTTTCATTGCTTCACGGAAACCTTTTTCAACTGAAGGTATATACTCTTTTGGAACGTTACCACCTTTCACAGCATTAACAAACTGTAATCCAACTGGAGCTTTACCATCAACTTCATCAGCAGGCTCAAGAATAAATACGATATCACCGAATTTACCACGACCTCCAGATTGTTTTTTATAAGTCTCTCTGTGTTGTGCTTTTTTAGTAAACGCTTCTTTATATTCAACTTGAGGCTCACCTTGGTTTACTTCAACTTTAAATTCACGTTTCATACGATCTACCAAGATATCTAAGTGAAGCTCACCCATACCAGAAATAATCGTTTGCCCAGAAGCTTCATCAGTTCTAACAGTAAACGTTGGATCCTCTTCAGCTAATTTAGCCAAAGCCATACCCATTTTATCTACATCAGCCTTAGTTTTAGGCTCAATAGCAATACCAATTACTGGCGCAGGGAATTTCATTGACTCCAAAATAATTGGGTGTTTTTCATCACACAATGTATCTCCAGTTTTGATATCTTTAAATCCAACCGCCGCTCCAATATCTCCTGCCTCGATATACTCGATTGGGTTTTGTTTGTTTGCGTGCATTTGGTAGATACGAGAAATTCTTTCCTTGTTACCTGAACGCGTATTCAAAACATAAGAACCTGCATCTAAACGACCTGAATAAGCACGGAAGAAAGCTAAACGCCCTACGAATGGGTCAGTAGCAATTTTAAATGCTAAAGCAGCGAAAGGCTCTTTAACATCTGGCTTACGCAAGATTTTAGTTTGATCTTCTTCTAAAAGTTCAGCATCATCAGGGTGAATACCTTCAATACCTTCTTTATCCATTGGAGATGGCAAGTACTTACATACTGCATCTAGCATGAATTGAACTCCTTTGTTTTTGAAAGATGAACCAGCAATCATAGGAATAATTGCCATATCCATTACAGCTGCTCTTAAAGCGATGTTAATTTCTTCTTCCGTGATAGAATCTGGATCTTCCATATACTTATCAAGTAAGTTTTCATCATAATCAGCAACTGCCTCAATAAGAATGTCTCTGTACTCTTTTACTTCGTCTACCATATCAGCAGGAATATCAACAACTTCATAAGTCGCTCCCATTCCAGCATCATCCCAAACAATAGCTTGGTTTCTTACTAAATCTACAACACCTTTGAAATCATTTTCCTCACCAATTGGCAAAGTAATCGCAACAGCGTTAGATTTTAGCATATCTCTTACTTGTTGACATACCATCAAAAAGTTAGATCCTTGTCTATCCATTTTATTAACAAAACCAATACGAGGAACTCTATATTGATCTGCTAACCTCCAGTTTGTTTCTGATTGAGGCTCAACACCATCAACAGCACTAAACAAGAATACTAAACCATCAAGTACACGCAAAGAACGGTTTACTTCAACTGTAAAGTCAACGTGTCCTGGGGTATCAATGATATTAAAGTGATAAGGCAAGGTCTCAGGTAAAATTTTACCTTGAGTAGTTGGAAAATTCCATTCACAAGTTGTAGCTGCAGAAGTAATAGTAATACCTCTTTCTTGCTCTTGTGCCATCCAGTCCATTGTTGCAGCACCATCGTGCACTTCACCAATTTTGTGTGATTTTCCTGTATAGAATAATATACGCTCCGTTGTTGTTGTTTTACCAGCATCAATGTGAGCAGCAATACCTATGTTTCTTGTATATTTAAGTTCTCTAGCCATTTCTTACGGATTAAAATCTAAAGTGAGAGAAAGCTTTGTTAGCTTCAGCCATTTTGTGAGTATCCATTCTTTTCTTAACAGCAGCTCCTTCTTCTTTAGCAGCAGCTAAACACTCTGATGCTAATCTTTGAGCCATTGACTTCTCGTTTCTTCTTCTTGAATAAAGAATTAACCATTTCATCGCCATAGAAATTTTTCTATCTGGACGAATTTGCATTGGAATTTGAAATGTAGCTCCACCTACTCTACGACTACGTACTTCTACGTGAGGCATAACATTAGTTAACGCATCTTTCCAGATTTCTAATGATGGTTTTTCAGCATCTTGTTTTTTAGATTCAATAATATCAATTGCATCATAAAATACCTTAAACGCTGTAGATTTTTTTCCATCCCACATTAAGTTGTTCACAAAACGTGTTACCAGTTGGTCATTAAACCTTGGATCTGGTAAAAGTGGTCTTTTCTTTGCCGCTCTTTTTCTCATGTCTTTTGTTGTTAAAAGTCTTAACGTCTTCTGTCCAAATGTCTTAAAATAGCAAAAGCTGCCTTAAACTTTTGACTTTTGACTTTCGACTAATTAAATTACTTTTTTGCTTCTTTTGGGCGTTTAGCTCCGTACTTAGATCTTCTTTGCGTTCTTCCTGCTACTCCTGACGTATCAAGTGCACCACGAACGATGTGATATCTAACTCCTGGTAAATCTTTTACCCTTCCACCCCTAACTAATACTATCGAGTGCTCTTGTAAATTGTGTCCTTCACCAGGGATGTAAGCATTCACTTCGTTACCATTTGTCAAACGTACACGCGCTACTTTACGCATTGCAGAGTTTGGTTTTTTTGGTGTTGTAGTGTAAACACGCGTACAAACCCCTCTTCTTTGAGGACAAGAATCTAAAGCAACCGATTTACTCTTCTTAGTTATCTGAGTTCTTCCTGTTCTTACTAATTGTTGAATTGTTGGCATAATTAATACTAAAAATTTCTTATTATATTAAATTCCCGCTTTTTACGGGGTTGCAAATGTAGAAAATATTTTTTACTCTACAAACGTTAAACTATTAATTTTCAATTAGATTATTTAGAACTTTGAAAATCATTACAAAGATCTCATATTTGTATCACTAAATTTGCACAATGAGCAATAAAAAAAAAACACTTCTTTTATTTTTATTTCTAATAATAGAAAGTACTTGTTACGCTCAAGAGTTTCGATTACAAATCATTGGAAATTCAAAAGAAGAAACCAAAATTATAGACTCCTTAAATTACCAAACCAAACATAAAAATGTTAGTTCTATAAATATTGAAGTAGAAGGTTTTCTAAAAAAAGCATCCAATACAGGTTATATTGAAGTAAGAACATTGCAACTAAATAAAATTAACGACTCTACTTTTCAAAATAAAATTGATTTAGGACAACAAATAAAAAAAATTATCGTGACCATTCCGGATCTGGAAACAGTGGCACTATTAAAACTACAAAAAAACACAATTGAAATACCTTATCCAGAAATCGAGACGTTTCTAGATCATACGCTACACCTTCTAGAAGATACCGGATATGCGTTTGCAAAAGTGAAACTCATCAGTATAAAAAAAAAGCAATCTCTTTTACTTGCAGAATTAGACATTCAAAAAAACTCCACCCGAAACATCAATACTATAGTCATAAAACAGGAAGGAAAAAATAAATTCCCAAAAGGTCATCTCAATCAAATAAACCGAAAATTTAAAAACAAACTAATTAATTTAAAAATCCTTGAGCAAATCAATTCTGATTTTAATAAACTCAACTTTGTCAATCAAATAAAATACCCTGAATTTTTAATAACCAAAGACACGACCAAAGTATATGTATATCTAGAAAAGAAAAACTCAAACACCTTTGATGGTTTTATTGGCTTTAGCAATAATGAAGATCGTTTTACTTTAAATGGTTACTTAGACATTCAACTTGAAAATATTTTAAGTAAAGGAGAACAAATACATTTTTTTTGGAAAAGCGACAGCAATGATCAAAAAACTTTCAAAGCAAGTTTAGCTTTACCCTATCTTTTTAATTCTCCGTTAGGAATCCAAACAGATTTACAAATCTTTAGACAGGACTCTACTTTCCAGAATACAAAAACAACTTTATGCTTAAATTATAGATTAAAAAACAATTCTGAAATAAAGTTAGGTTACCATGCCACACAATCCAGCGTAATCCAAGACAACAACTCCAACATAGCAGGATTTAATAACAATTTCGTCACAATAGGATATGAAAATAAAGATCTCTTTTTAAGAAAAAACAGATTCACACCTCGATATAGTTTTAATGCTTTACTTGGAGCCGGAGAGAGACTTATAAATACGGAAAACGATCTAAAACCTTCCAAACAGCTTCAAATAGAAATAAAAAATATCCTACTATTTGAAATTAACACTAAAAACTCCATTTATTTTAACAACCAAAACTATTATTTAGCCAGTTCCATATATTTTGAGAATGAATTGCATCGTTTTGGAGGTATTCATAGCATTAGAGGTTTTCGAGAAAATAGTCTTGCAGCTTTTTGGATATCTGCATTTTTAACAGAATATCGTTATGCATTAAATAGCAAGTTTTATATTCACACCATAGCAGATTTAGCTTTTTTCAAAACCAATATACTCAACGCTTCAAAAAACAACAAACTGATAGGTCTTGGCTTAGGTTTTGGCGCGAAAACAAAAAACGGATTACTACGTATTGCACTTGCAAGTGGTGCTTTAAATTCACAGAGAATTAAAACTGAAAACGGAATCTTACATTTAAGTTACAACATCAATTTCTAACTTTAACATTTTTAAACCATTTTTGATTAGGAATGTTAAGAAAATATTAAGATGTTTGTTGAACTAATTCAAAATATTAAAAAATGAAACTAAAGTTTAATGGATTACTAGTACTACTTGTAGTATTAGTGGCGCAAATTACGTTTGCCCAAGAAAGATCTGTTTCGGGAACTGTTTCTGATAATGCAGGAATGCCTTTACCAGGTGTAAGTGTATTAGTGAAAGGAACAAAAACTGGAACGCAGAGTAATTTTGATGGAAGTTATACAATCAAAGTTAGTCCAACACAAATACTAGTGTTTAGCTACATCGGTATGAAAACACAAGAACTAACAGCCAGTTCAACTACTGTTAATGTAAGATTACTAGATGATTCAATACAACTTGAAGGTGTAGTTGTAGGAGCACTAGGTTTAAAGCGTAATAAAAACTCTTTGACATCATCAACACAAGTTGTAGCATCGAAAGAGTTAACACAAGCTGCTAACCCTAACGTAGTACAATCTTTAGTAGGTAAGGTATCAGGTCTTCAAATAAACAAAAGTAGTAATGGAGTTAATGGCACCAATAGGATAGTATTAAGAGGATCAAGATCTATAACAGGTAACAATGAAGCCTTAGTTATAATAGACAACTCTATATCAACATCGGCTGCATTACAGCAATTACCACCGGAATTAATTGAAAATGTGAACGTAATCAAAGGTATGCAAGGAGCAGCACTTTACGGAGAGCAAGGGGTTAATGGTGTAATTATTGTAACTACAGTAAAAGGAAAACAAAAAGGAAAAATTACAGTAAACGTAAATTCAGCAATTGATTACGAAAGCATTTCATTCATGCCAAAGACACAAAATAAATATGGCCAAGGATGGGATGGAGTTCATTTTCCAGAAGAGAACGGTTCTTGGGGTCTTCCATTTGATGGTGTTGTAAGACCTACAGGTTTACCTCAGGCAGATGGACTTGAATTTGAAGCGCCATATTCTTTTATTAAGGACAATGTAAAAGCATTTTACCAAACGGGAACTACTTTGCAGAATGGCTTTTCTATAAATGCAGGAAGTGAAGATTCATACGCTTTACTATCTGCTAATAAAGTTAATACTGAATTTGTTGTAAATGGCGACAAACTAGAAAGAAATAGTTTCTTATTCAAAGCTGGTAAAAAAATTGGTAAATTTAGCATTGATGGTAACGTAAACTATACTTATCAAAAATCATCAGAGACATCTCCAGATCTTTTAGACGACTTAATTCAAACTCCAGGGAATATTGATTTAAGAAAGTTTAAAAATTCTGGTAACGAAGGAAGTAATAATATTTATTTTAAAAATCCTTACTGGACCATTGACAACAATCGTAACGATGCAAGAAGAACATTTATTAATACTATTGCTGCCTTAAAATACGAAATCAACAAGAACATCAATATTAGCTACACAGGTAATTTACAATTCACTAATAGAGATGCACAATCTCACATAAATGAATATAGAGAAACTCCTGCATTGGCTGGAGCTGGAGCTAATAGAAATCAAACATCAGAATTTTTTGCAAGCCAATCTACTTTAAGGACATACTACGGAGACTTATTAGTAAATTTTGATTATGAATTAAATGATGACTTCACATTAAAAGCACTTGTAGGAAGTAATATGCAAGATCGTAATTTTAGAATAACATCTCAAGGTGGTCAAAATCTTGACATTCCGGGTTGGTATCATATCAATAACGTTTTAAGTCCTGCAAATCCATCAACCCTTGACAATAGATCTCAAAAATCAAATCGTGCTTCTGTACTAGCAAACATTGATTTAGGTTATAAAGATTATTTGTTTCTTAACTTAACTGGAAGAAATGATTGGACATCGGTATTATCAAGAGAAAATAATAACTTCTTTTATCCAAGTGCTGGAGTTTCTTTTATTCCTACATTAGCATTTGAAGGTTTAAAGAGTGAAACTTTAAATTATTTAAAACTTTCTGCTAACATAGTTCAAGTAGGTAACTCATCATCTATTCAACCATATGCAACAACAGAAATTGGAGTATTCCCAACTGGTTTCCCTTATGGTCAATTAGGATCTTATATCATTAATCAAAGACCTACTGATAAAAATATCCGACCTGAATTTGTAACTACTAAAGAAGCTTTAGTTAGTGTTGGACTTTTCAATAACAGAATTACAATTGACGGATCTGCTTATATCTCTGACACAAAAGATTTGATTACTGCAGCAACAGCTTCGTCTGCATCTGGTTTAGCAACTTCACAATCAAATATTGGTGACATGACCACTAAAGGTTTTGAAATCGATTTAGGTTTAGTGCCATTTAAAACAGAAAAATTTTCATGGAACTTAAGAGCTAGTTACGCTACTAATAAATCTGTAATTAACTCACTTGCAGCTGGAGCAAATGAAATCAACCTTTTTTCTGATGCAACTACCGGAACAGGAATTTTTGCACAAGTTGGTCAGGAGTTCCCTTTAATTAAAGGAACTACATTTTTAAGAGACGACAATGGAAGTATTATCGTTAATCAATTTGGTTTACCAACTAGATCTTCATCTAACTCCATCTTAGGAAAAGCAACTCCAGATTATATTTTAGGATTATCAAACTCTTTAACATATAAAGGATTCACATTAACTGCAGTTATGGATTATAGAACAGGTCATCAAATTGTGTCTGGAACTAAATATGACTTAACTTGGCCAGGACGTTTAGAAGAATCTGCAAGTTTCGACAGAGAAGTTGGATTCATTTTACCAAATTCTGTAATTGAAACAGCACCTGGATCAGGAATTTATACTCCTAACACATCTGTGTTTTCTGCTAAAGGACATGAAGCAAATGGAGTTATTGATTACTATGGTACATTAAGTAGAGCTGGAGAACACAATGTTATAGATGCTACAGCATTCAAAGTGAGAGAACTTTCTTTGAGCTATTCAGTTCCTACATCTATTGTAGGGAAAATTGGATTGACATCCCTTAGATTCGGTATAAATGCAAGAAATCCTTTTACTGTTTTAGCAAAAAGCAACAAAGGTTATACTGATCCTGAGGCTTCAGACAGTACAGCTAACAATGGTAATGGACAAGGATATTCCGGTACAGGACAGTATCCAAACACTAGAACTTTTGGTGGAAGCATGAATTTAACTTTTTAATTAAAAGAAATGAAAAAAATAATTTTAATACTAGCAGTAGCAGCTGTAACACTTACATCTTGTAGTGACTACTTAGCTGACAACACTAACGTAAATAGTCCGCTGGAATCATCACTTCCGCCAAGACTTATCTTACCTGGTGCTCAAGCACAAGCATTCAGAACCCAGGCAATAAATATGAACCGATTGGGTAGCGTTATGACAAACGCTTGGGGTGGCAATATTTACCAATTTACTAACCCATTACAAGTAGAGTATTCGTACAACTTTGACAACAATACATATGCTGCAGTTTGGGATGGTTTATACAGAAGCGTAGGTAATTTTCAAAAAATAATAGATACTGATTTACCTAATCAAGGGAATTTCATAGCTATTTCTAAAATTATGAAGGCACACTACATGCAATATATTGTAGATTTATATGGTGATTCTCCATATTTCGAAGCCTTTAAAGGTCAACAAAATTTGACACCAGCATATACAGATGATGCTGTAATATACAAAGAGTTGATCAAAGAATTAGAAGAAGCTCGTGCCTTAATCCAAAATCCATCAGCTACAGCAGAAGGAGTTGCAACGGATGTTGTATTCAGCGGAAACATGAGCAAGTGGTTACAATTAGCAAACACAATTGAATTAAGAATTTTACTAAGACAAAGCAAACTTACAGATGCTGCTACAGTAACTTATTTAAATTCAAAATATGCTACATTGCAAACTCTAAACAATTTTGTATCTAGCGATGTTTTAATCAATCCAGGATATTCATCTGCAAACAATGACAAACAAAGTCCATTCTTTGGTTCCTTTGTAAGAGATGCAGCAGGTTCTACCACTAATACAACTAACACTTTATTCACCTCTTCAAAACATTTTGCTGACGTATTAAATGGAGAAGTAGGCGGACCAACTGCTGGAGTTATTGATCCAAGAAGATCAAGACTATGGACTCTTGTAGGTGGTAAAGTAGTAGGGACTGATCAAGGACAAAAACCAGTACCTGGACAAAACAACACAACAAACCCTACATCAAGGTTTGGATTAGGTTTGACCAACTATGTTGGAGCAAACACAGCTGAAAGAACAGCTGCAGGATCTTCAAAAGCAGGTGCGATCATGCTACTTTCAGAAAGTAAATTTCTTCAAGCAGAGGCTGTAGAAAGAGGTTTCTTAACAGGTTCAGCACAAACTTTATTCAATGAAGGCGTTCAAGCTTCCTTTACATATTTAGGGGCTACAATAGGAACTTATTTGACCGATATTGATACTAAAACTAATTTTGGTTGGACTGCAAGTACTAATAAAATTCAAGCCATTTTAACTCAAAAATGGATTGCTTTAAGTGGAATACACGGTGTTGAAAATTACATCAACTATACACGTACAGGTTTTCCTGTGATTCCAGGTTCTATTAATGGTTTCAATTTACAACCTACTAGACCAAAGAGACTAATCTATCCTTTATCAGAGTACAATGCAAACTCTAGTAATGTGCCTATTTTAACATCGGCTCAAATTACTACTCAAGGTCCATTCTGGTATGTACCGTAATTAGATCTTTTGATTATAGAAAAGGCTGTCTGAAAAGATAGCCTTTTTTATTTACGATACAATATCATTACTATCACATTTTAACAGATTGAAAACCATCCCATTTTTTGGGGTGGTTTTTTTTTATATATTTGCACCATGGAAAAAGAACATCAAATATTTGGAATAAGAGCGATTATAGAAGCTATACAATCTGGCGCAACAGTAGACAAAGTATATATTCAAAAGGAAGCAAGTAGCGAACTGATGAAAGACTTGATGAAAGTGATGAAACGTGGAAATATCAATTTCTCATACGTACCCGTTGAAAAGCTGAATAGATTAACTCCAAATAACCACCAAGGAGCCGTGGCTACTATCTCTCCTATTTCATTTTTTGATTTGGAAAGTTTAATAGATACAGTACTTGAAAACGGTAAAAAACCATTGTTTTTAATCCTAGATCAAATATCAGATGCCAGAAATTTTGGTGCCATCATCAGAACTGCTGAATGTACAGGAGTAAATGGAATCATTGTTCAAAAGGCTGGATCGGCACCTGTGAATGGAGATACTGTAAAAACATCTGCGGGAGCGGTTTTTAATATTCCAATCTGTAAAGTGGAACACATCAAGGATGCTATATTTTTATTGCAAGCCAATGGAATTAAAACAGTTGCTGCCACTGAAAAGACGGAGCACAACATATATGACATCTCTTTGAATGAACCTGTTGCAATAATTATGGGATCAGAGGACAGAGGTGTAAATCCATCTGTATTGAAAATTGTAGATGAAAAAGCAAAGCTACCTATGTTTGGAACCATAGGCTCCTTAAATGTTTCTGTAGCGTGTGGCGCCTTTTTATATGAAGCAGTTAGACAACGATCGTAACGAAATATATGCTTTTAAAACTTTAAGTGAGTTGAAACTATGGTTTTAACTCATTTTTTTTTGGAATCAACTCATATTGCACGGGGACACTAGAGGTATAATACTCATAGATTGGAGATTCCTCAATGGGATTTACAACGGGTAAATTGACAAAATTTCCATTTTCGTCAAATCGTTGCATGAATTTATCTTGAGACGGATCATAATCCGGGTGTTCCCAATCGTATTTAATGGTCTTCTTTAACTGAGGTGTATCATAAAGCATAGACAATACAATTCCTGAAATAAGACCACCCAAATGACCTTCCCATGAAATTGACTTTTCGGTTATTATCTCCGGACTTGGAAAAACATACCATACTAATCCACCATAAATAATAATAACAGTAAGTGACAGGGCGACAAGTCTTTGGTTTCTAGTTTGGATTCCTTTAAAAAAAATAAAACTAAACAACACATAAATTAATCCGCTCGCACCTATATGATAACTTTCTCTACCGATGCACCATGTTATCATTCCTGATAGAAGAATCCCAAATACAACAACAGGAACAGACTCTTTTGCATAAAAAAATTGCAAAGCTGCTAGTAAAATAAGTAACGGTATACTATTATTATACAAATGCTCCACATCACCATGAATGAATGGACTCAAAAAAACACCTTGAAGTCCTGAAAAAGTTCGGGGATAGATACCGTTTTGATAAAAATCAAAGTCAAATTTTATTTGCAGCCAATAAACAAACCACAATACAACCACACTAAAAAATGGAAATAATAGAACTGCGTTTGTAAACTTGAAATGTTTATCCATAGGTGTTCAATCGATTGATCTAAAAAGCTAATTCACATTAATTAATACAATCAAAGTACAAAAATGCAACCAAAAAAATTAAGATGTAATTTTGTCATGATAAAATCGATATTTCATAAAGCAATACGCCCTAGCCCAGATGGAAATGGCATCCTTTTAGATCTTGTTTTTTCACAAGATCTAAAAGATAGAATGTACAGCTGGAAAAAGCTCCAAATAAAGCTGTAATTTTACATCGATAAAAAGCTAGTTACAGCCAACCGAATTAAGAAAATGGAAGCACCACTTGCAGAACGAATACGCCCCCAAAAACTGGATGATTATGTGAGTCAGTCTCATCTTGTAGGGCCAAATGGATCATTGACGCAACAAATTACCAAAGGAATAATCCCATCATTAATTTTTTGGGGGCCACCAGGTACTGGAAAAACAACCTTAGCACAAATTATCGCTCAGGAATCTAAACGTCCGTTTTATATATTAAGTGCTATTAATTCTGGGGTTAAGGACATACGGGAAGTTATTGAAAAGGCAAAACAGAGTGGCGGATTGTTTACAGCCAAAAATCCCATTTTATTTATTGACGAAATTCACCGCTTTAGCAAATCGCAGCAGGATTCCTTACTTGCTGCTGTAGAGAAAGGCTGGGTAACCCTGATAGGCGCTACAACTGAAAACCCCAGTTTTGAGGTAATTCCCGCGTTACTGTCAAGATGTCAAGTCTATGTATTAAATCCGTTTACAAAAATCGATTTGGAGACCTTGCTGGAACGTGCCATGAAAAAAGATATATTGATGTCTCAAAAAAATATTGAGCTCAAAGAAACCGAAGCTTTACTACGGTTATCAGGCGGGGATGGCAGAAAATTATTGAATGTTTTTGAACTCGTTGTAAATGCATCTCTTGATGAAAAAATAGTGATCACAAACGAGCGTGTATTTGAAGTTGTACAACAAAACACCGTGTTGTATGACAAAACTGGTGAACAACATTATGATATTGTATCGGCATTTATCAAATCGATTCGTGGAAGTGATCCTAATGGAGCTGTGTATTGGTTAGCCAGAATGATTGAAGGTGGTGAAGATGTAAAATTCATAGCCCGAAGAATGCTCATATTAAGCAGCGAGGATATTGGCAACGCAAACCCGACTGCTTTTATCATGGCCAACAACACTTTTCAAGCTGTGGCTACGATAGGTTATCCGGAAAGCCGCATCATTTTGAGTCAATGTGCAGTGTACCTTGCCACATCACCAAAGAGCAATGCATCCTACTTGGCTATAGGTACTGCACAACAACTAGTGAAACAAACAGGAGATTTACCAGTACCTATTCATTTACGCAATGCGCCAACCAAATTGATGAAAGAACTAGGATATGGTGAAGAATACAAATATGCACATGATTATTCTAACAATTTTGCCGAACAAGAATTCCTTCCAGATGCTATTATAAAAACACCTATTTATGTACCAGGGAATAATTCAAGAGAAAATACCATTAGGGAATTTTTAAAAAACCGCTGGAAAGATAAATATGGATATTAAATTTCACAGAAAAGCCTTGACTAATCAAGGCTTTCTATGAAAAAGAAGTACTTTATTTTCTAGAATTTTACATTTATTTTTTCTGAAACCAATACATCATTTTTATAAAATTCAAAAAACCATTGATTCTCTTTTAAAATTAAAGAACCTTGAATATCACCCTTAATGGCTATAAATGAGTTCTGCTGAGAAGTTTTAAGCAATTTCATTACTACTTTTGGACTGTTGTCAATTAACTGATAACCCGTTGCAGTAGCTTGAGCATATAGCATAGTGGAATCAAAATCTGGTATATCGAAAGTAGAATTAGGAACAGGCATATTTTGAGTAACTTCAAGCGAAATTGGGACTGTTTTTACAACTGTATTCTGTGTTTTAGATTCACTACCATTATACTTATATGACAAACTATAAATTGATTTAAAGGCATCATTTAAAGCTTCGGCAAATGCAACTTTAAAATCTTTCTCTCTACTTTTGCCAATTTCAGATTTAAAAATGAGCTTATCATCACAATCTTTCAGGGTTATAAAAAGTTTGGTAATTAAAAATCCATTTTCCTTTTCAACATCAATAAAAAGTAAATCACATCTATTATTATAAGGTGTAGGTATTGATTCTATATTGTAAAAAGCAACAAATCCAGCTTTTTCTAAGTTAAATTTAGTTAATGTGTTCAATCTATATTGATTTTCAATCTTTAACCAATCATATTTTACGGGAACAATTACCGCTTTGTAATTGTTTACCGATTGGCCAAAAGAAATACTTACGAATAAAAGTAAAATGCTTACTGCTAATTTTTTCATCTTATAAAAATTTTTTAAGTTCTAATAAATGGTTAATTTGTTTGATATCGCTCTCAACTTCGATACTACTTTCATTAAAATAAATTGCGTCTAATCCAGCATTGAGCGCTCCTAAAACATCGGCATCATAGCTATCTCCTATCATGATACTTGATGCAACAGCAGCATTAGCTTGCGTTAGCGCATAATTAAAAATACCTGGATTAGGTTTTTTCACACCAGCCATTTCAGAGTTTGTTACTGTTTGAAAATAACTTTCAATTTTTGCATTATACATTTTTCTGGATTGCACGTCGGCAAAGCCATTTGTAATAATATGCAAATTGTATTTTGGCTTTAAATACTCTAATATTTCAAATGTTCCGTCAAATAAATGATTACTATCTGGTAAAAGTTTGATGTATTCATCAGAGATTTTATTGATTTGAGCATCCGAAATTGAGTAATCAATAGCATCAAAAGAATGTTTCAATCTGTTATAACGCAATTCCTCATGCGTAATTTTGTCAAACTGATATAATTTCCAACATTCTTGATTTATAGGTACATATTTATCAATGAATAGCTTAGGATCAACATCAGGGTGCATGTTTTTAAAAATAGTATTGAAAGTAAGTTCTGAATTTTTATCAAAATCCCACAATGTATGGTCTAGATCAAAAAAAACATCCGTTAATTTTGTTTTCATATTTTGTGATTAAATTATGCCTTCATCGGCAAAGCTAAAATAACTGTTTTCAGTCACTATAAGATGATCTAGAACTTTAATTTCTAAACTTTCTCCTGCTTGTTTTAATTTTTTGGTGATGTGTTTATCTGCATCACTGGGCACAAGTGTTCCTGAAGGATGGTTATGGCATAAAATTAAGGCTGTTGCACCATTTTCAAGAGCTGTTTTAAAAACAATTCTTACATCAACAAGTGTTCCAGTAATACCTCCTTTACTCAGTTGAGATTTCGCAATAATTTTATTAGAGTTATTCAAAAAAATAATCCAAAATTCTTCGTGTGGCAACTCTCCTATTACAGGTTGCATGATCTCAAAAATAACTTTACTTGAGGTTACTTTTTTTAATTCGACTGTCTCTTCGGATCTACGACGCCTACCCAACTCAAGAGCTGCAATAATTGCAATAGCCTTTGCCTCTCCAATCCCCTTAAAAGTGGTTAATTGTGCTAAGGATAATTTCCCTAATGCATTTAAATTATTGTCAACACTGGATAAAATTCGTTTGCTTAAATCAACAGCGGACTCATTCCGACTGCCTGACCCAATCAAGATGGCTATTAGTTCTGCATCGCTCAAAGCATTTTTACCTTTGAGCATCAACTTTTCGCGCGGCCTATCATCTTCGGACCAATTTGTGATGGGAAAATTAGTTTGTTCCAAGTCGTAACTTTTTAAAATTAAGCATAATACAATAGTAAAAATAGCGTTATTTTTATTAAAGATAAAAAATGAAGACAATTTATTTCTTACTAATTATTAGCATTTTAATGCCTTATGAATCAAAGGCGCAGCAAGGCAGACCAAATATTTCGTTTGAAACACGACTTTCAAAAGCGGCTTTATCCATTATAAACCCCAATGTAATTTATGATCCAACGTATAAATCCATACCCTATCCTAAAGGAGATGTATCTAAAAACAAAGGAGTTTGTACGGATGTAGTCATTAGAGCTTACCGAAAGTTGAATATTGATTTACAAAAAGAAGTACATGAGGATATGAAAAATCATTTTTCGAAATATCCCAACTTAAAAAAATGGGGCATGAAAAGGACTGATACAAATATAGATCACAGAAGAGTTCCAAACTTAGAGGTTTTCTTTGAAAGAAAAGGCAAAAAGCTATTGGTGTCAGATAAAGCTCAAGATTACAAAACAGGTGATATTGTTACGTGGATGATTAATGATAAACTTCCTCACATAGGCATTGTAACATATAAAAAAACGAGTGACGGCATGCGCCCATTACTAGTTCATAATGTAGGAGCTGGACAAGTACTGGAAGACTGTTTATTTAAATATAAAATAGTGGGGCATTATCAATATGAAAAATAGGCTAAATATCTAAATCTTTCATTTAGATTACAGATTTTCGCATAACTTCTTTTTTAAAATATAGTGCTCACTATTTTAAAAATTTAAAAGAAAATATAATTCACATTATCAAAAAACTAATTTTGAAACGCTAGCCTTTAAATTTCTTTTCGCATGCAAATGCTGTTTTGCAGTCCTTCATACGGAGGATAATTGGGAACAATCTTGTAGCCTACCTTTTGATACATCTGTATTGCAGCAGTTTGCTTGTACAACGTTTCTAGTACCGAAAGAGAAAATCCTAATTCTTTGGCCCACGATTCGAGTTCTTGCAACATTTGTTGTGCTATACCTTTACCGCGCATTAGGTCCGCAACAAACATTCGTTTTATTTCAATGGTATTTTGATCGTATTTTTTAAAACAAGAGCAAGCCACGGCCACTTCATTATGGTATACCAAAGCCACATTGGGATTAAATTCAATAGTGTTATTTCCCCAATAATCTGATTTTAACTCGGGATAAGTTTCCCAGAGACTTTTATCTAAAGCTTGTATCAGTTTTATGAAATCGGGATTTTCACTTGTTGTTTTTATGATCTTAACTTGCTCTTTCATATTAAAAACTACTGGATTAAATTTTTTACTTCGTCAAAATTTAATCCTCCATAATTACCGGAACTCATCAACAACAACGCCGAATTTTCTAAATCAAGGTTAAACAAATAGTCTTTAAAATCTTGTGGATTGGTATAAATAATCAAATCTTCTCTGTTAAAAGCTTTGGCTATTTGATCATAAGTTACTTCTTCAAGTTGTTTGATTTTTACAGCATCTGGCGAGTAAAACACAACTGCTACATCTGCATATTCTAGCGCTCCTTCATATTCTTTTAAGAACTCAGCATTCAAACTACTGTAGGTGTGCAATTCTAAACAAGCTACTAATGTGCGATTTGGGTATTGTTCTTTTACGGCTTTGGTTGTGGCTGCTACTTTACTTGGGGAGTGTGCAAAATCTTTGTAAGCCACTTTCCCTTTTCCTTGGGCTATTTTCTCTAGACGCTTACTTGCACCTTTAAAGCTAGCAATTGCTTCGTAAAAATCAGCTTCATCAACGCCCATGTTTTGGCAAATCCATTTGGCACCAGCCAAATTATTTAAATTGTGCGCACCAAAAACTTCAATTGGCATGTCCCCTTCTGGAGTTTCTAAAAGTGTTATTCCATCACTCACTGTATATTGTGGTGTAGCATAGGCTAATTTACGGATCGGATTTGTGGCAGCCTCAGCAACGCGTTTCACTTCGGCATCGTCTTCGTTGTAAACTAATATTCCACCGTTAGTAATTTTATCAATAAAAATTTCAAACTGCTCTACGTAATTTTCGTAAGTCGGAAAAACATTTATGTGATCCCAAGCAATACCTGAAATTAGGGCAATATTAGGTTGATACAAATGAAATTTAGGACGCCTATCTATAGGAGATGATAAATACTCATCCCCTTCAAGTACCATAAAATCATTTTCTTCGGTCAAGTGCACCATCGTATCAAAACCCTCAAGTTGCGCTCCTACCATATAATCTACAGCAATATTATGATAATGCATCACGTGCAAAATCATAGATGTTATAGTAGTCTTTCCGTGAGAACCTCCTATCACTACGCGAGTTTTGTTTTTTGACTGCTCATATAAAAATTCTGGATAAGAATATATTTTTAACCCTAAAGCTTGCGCTTGCAGTAATTCAGGATTATCAGCTTTGGCATGCATACCCAAAATAATTGCTTCAATATCTTGTGTTATTTTTTCGGGAAACCAACCCATCTCTTGCGGAAGTAATCCTTTTTTTTCTAACCTTGATTTTGAAGGCTCAAAAACTGCATCGTCACTACCTGTAACTTTATATCCTTTGTTGTGCAATGCAAGTGCCAAGTTATGCATGGCACTACCTCCTATTGCTATAAAATGAAGATGGTTAGATTTATTTGAACTTAGTACCGATGGGTTAGAATTTGGATGTTTAGTTTCCATATTTGTATTTTTCTGAATTTTATTTGCTCATTGGCCACAGCCAAATAAGGGAGTGAGATTACTATGTTTTCTTTAATTTATGTTTGTATAAATTATCTAATTTTTGGGGACCTACTTTTGAACTACCCGCCTGAATGGCTTTTTTGTATTGATTTTCTGCAGCAGCGTATCGTTCAAAATATTCATCAATATGCCCTCTTGAAAGGTAGCCGTCTACAGGTGATAATTTTGCTAATTCATTGGAATATTTAATCGCTTTAGACTCGCTTCCGCCAACAATTCCAGGCAACTGAATATACAATTCTATCAATGCCCATCGGGAGTCAATATGCTTTGGATTTAATACAATGGCTTTTTCAAAGGAACCTTTTACTTCATCAATCATTCCAAGCGCTTTAAACTTATTCACGGTCTTCGCTTTCATTCCTAAGGCACCACCATATTTATAATGATAATCTGCCTCTGTTGGCTTTAGTAATTTGAGCTTTTTATAATACACTATCGCTTTGTCCCATGATTTAGATTGACCCGCAATATCGCCCAAGTATTCTATAACCTTAGTATCAGCAGGATTGGTTTTCAAAATGCCTTCAAAAAGAACTTCTGCCTGACTGTATTTTTCTTCCTTGAAAAGTTTCTCTGCTTTTTCAAAATTGGATTGAGACCACATCATCATTGGTAGCAATAAAAAAGAATAAAGAATTTGTTTCATTTTTCAAAAATAAGAAATTTATATAAGGATGTGAAAAGATTATTTGCCAACATTGCAACTAAAAGTATAATGAAATGGAAAACTTAAAAAAACTTTCTCATAACATGTTGCTATTACTTTAGCTAGAGATTATATGTCATGTTATTTATACTACTACTTCACAAACAAAGTTCTTGCCACAAAGTCAACTTACTATAAATGAATTAGTAAAAAGACTCTATTTTTCGCAACCAAAAAAACAATATGAAAATATTTTATGCCATTCAAGCCACAGGAAACGGCCACATCAGTAGAGCTACACAATTATATCCTTATTTACTTCAACACGGAACAGTAGATTTTTTCTTGAGCGGTAACAATGCTAGCTTAGATCTAAAAATACCAATTCGATATAAAAGCAATGGTTGCAGCTTGTACTACAGCAAGTGCGGTGGACTCGATTACTGGAACATCGCAAAAAATATCAAACCACGCCAAATCTACAAAGAAGCTGATGCACTACCACTTAAAGACTATGATGTGGTAATCAATGATTTTGATGCCATCACATCACTAGCTTGTAAAATGCAAAACGTCCATTCGGTTCAATTGGGACATCAAGCCAGTTTCCTCTCTAAAAACACTCCCAGACCCGATAAAAAAAACATCATGGGCGAACTCATTTTACAGCATTATGCTAAAGCGCCAAAGAACATTGGCTTGCACTTTGAAAACTACGACAGCTTCATAAGGCCTCCCATGATCAAGGACAAAATAATTGAAGCCAATCCCCAAAATTTACAACATATCACTGTTTATTTACCATCGTTTGACCAAGACTGTATCGAAAAAGCGTTTCAAAAGTTACACGATGTAACATTTCATTGGTTCCTTAGTAGCGTAACTCACAAACACACCATTCAAAATATTACCTATTATCCCGTTAACCAAAAACAATTCAATAAAAGCCTCATCACTTGTGACGGAATTATTACGGGCGGAGGTTTTGAAACTCCAGCCGAAGCACTATACCTCAAGAAGAAAGTATTGAGTATACCAATTCGCAATCATTACGAGCAAGAATGTAACGCCGCAGCATTAAAAAAACTTGGCGTTCCGGTAGTGTACACCGTCGATAAAGAATTTGATAGTATAATTTCAAACTGGCTAAACCTCAAAATTACCTATCCCGAAATGCAGGCCAATAACATTCCTGAAACGCTTCAATACCTTTTTGACACCTATCGAGATTAAAATTAGTTTTGGGGAATGCCCCGCAAAAAAAGCGGGTCGGGCTATACAGTTCAATCTTTTTTGCGAAAAAAATGCAAAAAAGGATTTCCCTTTCTATCCCTCATTCAAAAACGGCTATAAATAGTTACAACAACATTATATCCAAACAGCAAAAAATAAAATATTTTAGTAAAATCTAATTTATTTATTACTTTAGTAAAAAATAAATTATGAAAAAACTAGCAGAATGGTTTGAAGAATATAGCGTAAGCCACAAGAACCTGACCAATAAAAAGATTCATTATATCTGTGTACCACTTATCTTTTTCTCAGTAGTTGGTTTGTTTATGAGCATCCCGAGTGGTGTTTTATCTCCCCTAGCCTCCCTAAATCCAGCACTTGCCAATTGGGCTTTTGTAGCATTACTACTTGTTTTGTTTTTTTACTTTAGGCTTTCCTTACTAATGGGTTTAAAAATGACCTTCTTTACAGGTATTTGTCTAATCGGAAATTATTTAGTTTCCCAATACGTACCACTAGTTTGGTTTTCTATAATTGTATTCACCGTAGGATGGATTGGACAATTTTATGGCCACAAAATCGAAGGTAAAAAACCATCCTTTATCAAGGATTTACAATTTCTTTTAATTGGTCCTGCATGGGTAATACACTCGGTGTTTAGCACCAAATAAGAATGATATAAAAAAGATATTTTTCCACTTTGTTTCTTCAAAAGAGTAAATGGAGAGGAGCAAAAAATTATAAAACAGCAACTTAAACAATAAAGTTGCTGTTTTTTTTATGCCTAGCAGTCCCAAAAAAAATCTAGTAAAACTCTTTATAAATTGCATTCAAAAAAAGTGTAATTTGTAGCGCAATTCAATCAAGATAAAAATTCAATAGATGCAACTATTTACCATGAAAAAATACATCTTAACTTTGTTTTTTGTGACAGTAACCGCCTTCTCTCAGCAGTATGAAAAAAAATGGTCACAAATCCTAGCCCAAGAAAATAAAGGCAAAATAAAAACAGCAAGTGAACTAGTAGATGCTATTTATAAAAAAGCAAAAACAGAGAATAATGAAGTTCAAATCATTAAATGTTTTTTTTACAGGTCAAAATACCTGCAAGTTCTTGAAGAAGATGCACAAAGCAAAATCATTCACAATCTTAAAACCGAAATCAATACCGCAACGATACCTTCAAAAGCAATTTTGAATTTAGTTTATGCAAAGTGTTTGAGCGATTATAATGAAGAATATGAAAATTTTGGGGTAGCCGTTGTGGATTCATCCTCACTCGAAAATGAAAATAACAAAAATCTAATTGATAGTGCAACAGTTAATGGCTATAATACTTCAGAGGACATTGAGAAAATATTCGAAAAAACATTAGAAAACGAGGCTACTTTAAAGACTACAGCTCTTACTAATTACGAATCCATTTTTAATTTTTTTACTTTAGAAAAATTAAAAAAAGAAAATCTGTTTGATTATTTGTTAAAAGAAAACATTGACTTTTACAAATTAAAAATAAATGAATGGCAGTTTGAAGCGAAACAATTTGAAGCGAATAAAGATAACTTATTGGGAAATACTGATACCTTTTTAAAATTAAACCTTGATTTTATAGAAGATGAAAGTTTAAAAAAAGTGCTTTCCTTGTATCAAAAGCTAGAAGCTGATGCACCAACTATTGAAAACAAATTAGAGCGCATACTATTTTGTTTTAACTACCTTTTAAAATCTGATGAAAACTTACTGACTACTTTACTCGACTTAGAAAAACTATCAAGTGAGAATATTCCATTACAAAAAATTAAATTAGAAAAAGCTACCATTTTCGGCAGATTAGCATCTAAAGAGACACATCCCGATTATAACAACAAAGCGTTAGCCGAATTAGAAAGCGTTTTAAAAACTAATGATAATTCAAATACCTTCAAACTGGCACAACAAGCCAAGGAAGAACTACTTTCAAAAACCATTCAAGTTGAACTGCAACAATACATTTATAATAGAGAAAATACAAGAGCATTTATTCGATATAGAAACACCAACAATTTAAAGGTTTCTTTTTTTAAAATAAGTAATAATAAAAAAGAAGAATTTTACCAAGAATACCAAAAAAGTGACAGTTTGGCTAACCAAATTGTAACTAATAAAAAACCATTACTAACAAAAAGCTACGAACTACTTGACAAAAAAGATTATTTTGAATACACCACCGAGGTACTTCTACCACAATTAGAAACAGGTAGTTATTTGGTCTATTTTGAAAGTGATAATGAATCCAAAGAGACAAAAGGATTTGGGTTTGAAACCATCACAGTTTCGAATATTTCAGTCTTGGCAAATACAAAAGATGGCACTGAACATTACACTGTTTTAGACAGAAAAACGGGAAAACCACTTGAAGACGTTACTATAAAAATAGTAAATAAAACCCTAAAAACAGATAAAAACGGACTCGCTTTCTATAAAAAAGAAAATTACAATCAAGATTACGAACCTATACAATTCTCAACAAAAAACGACACCTTATTCATCCAAAAAGGATATTTATATAACAGTTATGATTATAAAAAAATAGAAGATAAAAAAATTGTTAGAAAAGTTGAATTTTACCTGGATCGAGCTATTTACAGACCTGGACAACCGGTTTATTTCAAAGGAATTGCATTTCAAAAAAATAAAGACCAATCCAATGTTGTTCCCAATACTTCTTTCCTAATAAGCATTCAAGATCCTAATTACAACAACCTAAAAGAATTTGAAGTTACCACAAATGAGTTTGGTTCTTTTTCTGGTGAATTCATTTTGCCAAAAACTGGCTTGACGGGAAATTTTAGAATTCAAGCAAAACACACTGCAGCTTACACCAAAAATATTTCTTCTGACATTACTGGAGACGAACAACCTTTGTTAAACAATGTTACTTTAGAAAACTCATCTACTTATTTTAAAGTTGAGGAATACAAACGTCCGAAGTTTGAAGTGACTTTTGAACCTAAAAAAGAAAGCTTTCAGGTGAATCAATCAGTTACCGTAAAAGGAACTGCCAAAGCATTTGCCGGTAGCACGATTTCGGATGCCAAAGTAACATACACCATAACTCGTTTTACGAATTCTTTCAGAAATTATTATAGTAACGAGCCCGAAGAAACTTTAATTAGTAGCGAAACCAAAACAGATGCTTCTGGCAAATTTGTGATTGATTTCATTGCAAAACCGTCTAAAAATGCAATTAAGGAACAGCTTCCTATTTTCAATTATCGAATAAACGCAAGCGTTACCGATATTAATGGAGAAACACATACTGCCGTTACCACTATTAAAGTAGGCTACCATGATTTGGTATTGAATGCTTTTACTGCAAACAGCATAGAAACGAAAGACAAAAATGAAATTACCCTAAGCAGCACAAATTTAAATGGAGAATTTAAAGCTGCAAAAGGAGAAATTAAATTGTATTTCGTAAATCCGTTTCAAAATAAATTCAAATCTAGAGTTTTCACACAACCCGACATCGCTACTATTTCGGATGCCGATTTTGAAAAATTATTTCCTTACGAAGTTAACCAATCTGAAACTTCCAAAAAACCAACTGAAATCTTACTGTTTTCTAAAAAAATAGATACTGAAAAGGACAAAAACATCGCACTCGATTTCATTACTGATTATCAATCTGGAAATTATAAAGTTGTATTTTCGGCCAAAGATAGTTTTGAAAACCCTATCGAAACTGTTTCTAATCTCTCAATCATACAAAGCAAAGACAAGTTCAACCCAAATAAATTATTTACTATTGAGCAAATCAACAAAGACCCAAAAAAGGATGGTTTTGTAACCGTTGAAATCCGCTCTGCATTAGACTCATTACATATTCATACTACTGCCAATTATAAAAACGGCACTTTTAATGAACAAGACATTGTTTTAGAAAACAAACAAGCTACAGTCACTATTCCCCTTCAAAAGGATTTCGAAAAGTCTCTAAAAGTTGGTTTCCAAAGTGTATTTGAGAACCAAGCATTTACGGAACAACTAGAAGTTGCATTAAAATATGAGGAACCTAAAATGGAAATTTCAGTGGAAAGTTTTAGAAATAAAATTCAGCCTGGAACTATTGAAAATTGGTCATTCAAATTGAATGCTTCTAATACTAATTTGGAGGCTGAAATTTTGGCTTCTATGTATGACAGCTCTTTAGACCAGTTTACTAAAACGTCGTGGGACGCATTAAATTTTAATGATTTTAGTAGAAATAATATCTACTTCAAAACAGGTTTAGGATTTGACAAAACGTATATCTATTTTCAGAATTTAAATTTAGATTCAAATCCTTTAAATCTTCTAAATGAAGTTACTCTCCTAAAATGGTTTGGCTTTAATTTTAATGAATCAACTTATGGAAATGGAATGTCTTTCTATGACATAAAAGATAAAAAACTTGGAAGTGAAATGATTAAAGGAGATCCTGATGCAGTACTATCTGAGGAACCATTAGGAAGAGGCATCGCAGCAGCAGTTGAACAGGTTAGTGAAACCCCGCCAGCTCTTAAGGTTGATATGGTAAAATTCAAAAAACCTATTGTCATTCGGGGAAATAGCACTTCATCTGAACGAAATGGTGCTTTATATATAGTAGACGGAAAACCTATGAATGATGCACAAATAAAATTAATTAATCCATCAGATATTCTTTCGATAGAGGTGCTAAAAGCCGACAAAGCCACCGCATTATACGGCGAAAAAGGCAAAAATGGTGTTATCATCATCACTACCAAAAAAGCACTTGAAGCCTTAACACAAGTAAAAGCAAGAAAAAATCTTTCTGAAACTGCTTTCTTTTACCCACATCTAAAAACCGATGACAAAGGGAAACTGAGTTTCAGTTTTAGTGCACCAGAGGCTTTAACCAGTTGGAAACTCCGTTTGTTAGCGCATAACAAAGCCGCTGTTTCAGGGTATTTAGAAAAAATGACCGTTACTCAAAAAGAACTGATGATTACTCCTAATTTTCCTCGTTTTTTTCGAGAAAGAGATTCAATCGTGATTACAGCCAAAATTGCAAACATCACCAATGAAACTAAAAAAGGAATGGCTGTTTTACAACTTTTTGATGCTACTACCATGCAAGCAGTTGATGTTAAAATGGCAAATAATAACACCGTCAAAAACTTCACTATTGCAGCATTTGGAAACACATCTGTAAGTTGGAAAATCTATATTCCTGAAGGTTTACAAGGAGTTCAATATAAAATAGTAGCAAAAGCTGGAGATTTTTCGGATGGCGAGGAAAACATTGTACCTGTTTTAACGAATAGCATGCTTGTCACGGAGAGCATTCCAGTTTGGGTTAGAGACAATTCTAAAAAAGAGTATTCACTTGAAAATTTAAAAAACAACACCTCTACTACTTTAAAAAACCATCAATTTACCTTTGAGTACACCTCAAATCCTACTTGGCTCGCCATACAATCCTTGCCATACTTAATGGAATACGAACACGAATGTGCTGAACAAACATTTGCACGTTTCTATTCGAATGCTTTAGCGTCAGAAATCATTTCAAGCAATCCAAAAATTGAAAGTCTTTTTAAAACTTGGACAGCAAACAAAAAAACTGACTCCAAACTGGAGGAGAATGAAGAATTAAAGTCGATAATCCTAGCCGAAACACCATGGATCAATGATGCAAAAAGTGATGCCAAAAAAAAGAAAAACCTAGCTTTACTTTTTGATTTGGAGAAAATGAAAAGTGCGCAAGAAATTGCTTTTTCCAAATTAAAACAGAAACAAAAACCTTCCGGAGGTTTTGGCTGGTTTGACGGCGGAAATGAAAGCGAATACATTACAAGACATATCTTAGCAGGTCTAGGGCATTTAACAAAATTAAGCACAACGACTAACAGTACTGAAAAAATAGAACAAATTGTTAAAATAGGTATTCCATTCTTAGACAAAAAGTTTTTAGAGCAACATAAGAATAGAATAACAATATCAACTCCATCAGAAAAAATAATTTGGCACAATCCATACTCTGAATTGCATTACCTGTATACGCGTAGTTTTTATGTAGAGCAGCAACCTCTTTCTGATACGATAAAGAAAGCCACAAAATGGTATATAGAAACTGCAAAAAAAGATTGGCTTTCCTATTCCTTGTACGAAAAAGGTTTGGCAGCAATAACATTAAATCGATTTGGTGAAAAAGATACTGCCAATAAAATAATCGAAAGTTTAAAAGAAACTGCCTCTAACAATGAAGATTGGGGTATGTATTGGATTGCAAACAAGGCAGGCTGGTATTGGCATCAAGCACCAATTGAAACGCAAGCTTTGCTCATTGAGGCTTTCGCCGAAGTGACAAACGACAAGAAAGCAGTAGACGAAATGAAAGTTTGGTTGCTAAAAAACAAACAAGTAAAGAATTGGCCTACCACAAAAGCATCTACCGAAGCTGTCTACGCACTACTAATGCAAGGAACTGATTGGTTGAGTGTAAAAGACAATACCGTGATCAAAATTGGCGACGAAAAAATACTTACCAAAAAACTCTCCGAAAACGAAAAAGAGGCCGAAACTGGTTATGTAAAACTCAACTGGAAATCAGATGAAATCAAAAAAGAAATGGGAAACATTACCATTCAAAACAAATCAAATGTCCCTGGATTTGGCGGAATCTATTGGCAATATTTTGAAGAATTAGATCAAATAAAAAATAATTCGGGAGGTATTTTATCGGTTGCAAAAGAATTATTTATCAAAAAAAACACAGCTAATGGTGATGTTTTGCAAAAAATAAATGTAACAATTCCATTACAAATTGGAGATTTAGTTACCGTAAGATTAATCATTACGGCAAAGGAAGACATGGAATTTGTTCATTTAAAAGACCTAAGAGCCTCTTGTTTTGAACCAGTAAATGTACTATCTGAATACCAATACAAAGGAGGATTAGGATTTTACAACAGTACAAAAGATGCTGCAACTCATTTCTTTTTTGACTCTATAAACAAAGGAACCTATGTATTAGAATATGATATTCGCGTCAATAATGCGGGAGTATTTTCAAATGGAATTACAACTATTCAAAGTATGTACGCCCCAGAATTCAGTAGTCATACCAAAGGGGTTCGTGTAAAAGTTAAAAACTAAATATATGCCACAAAAAAAATCCGCTTCAATTTCTTGAAGCGGATTTACTATTTTAAAAAGTGAAATTAGTCGTTTAACATTTTCCACAATTTGTCTTTTAATTCTGTAAGCCCTTGTTGCGCTACAGAAGATATAAACATGTATGGAATGTCTTTAAAAGATGCATCCAGTTCTGTTTTCAATTCAGCCTTTAATTCATCATCAAGCATGTCGCATTTAGAAATCACTAATAAACGCTCTTTATCTAGCATTTCTGGGTTGTACTTGGTCAACTCATTCACAAGAATATCATATTCCCCTTTGATATCTGGTGTATCAACAGGAACTAAAAATAACAATGTAGAGTTACGCTCAATGTGTCTTAAAAAATAATGTCCAAGACCTTTACCCTCAGCAGCTCCTTCAATTATTCCAGGAATATCAGCAATCACAAAAGATTGAAAATCTCTGTACGCCACAATTCCTAAATTAGGTTTTAAAGTTGTAAAAGGATAATCAGCAATTTTTGGCTTAGCCGAAGTCAAAACAGATAATAAAGTTGACTTACCCGCATTAGGAAAACCAACTAAACCTACATCAGCAAGTACCTTCAATTCTAAAATAACATCCATTTCTACTCCTGGTAAACCTGGCTGAGAGTATCGTGGCGTTTGATTGGTTGAGCTTCTAAAATGCCAGTTTCCTAATCCACCTTTTCCACCGCGTGAAAGGACTTGTTTTTCGCCTTCCTCAGTAATTTCAAATAAAATTTCTCCTGTTTCCTTATCTTTTACAACAGTACCAAGTGGCACCTCTATGTATTTATCATCTCCATCAGCACCAGTACTCCTATCTCCACTTCCATCTCCACCATTACCTGCTTTGATATGTCTTGCAAACTTGAGATGAAACAGCGTCCATAATGCTTTATTACCTACTAGATAAACGTGTCCACCTCTTCCACCATCACCACCATCTGGCCCACCATATTGTATGAACTTTTCTCTATGCAAGTGCGTAGATCCTTTGCCACCTTTTCCAGATGAAACATATATTTTAACGTAATCTACAAAATTTCCCTCAGTCATTTTTTTTAGTATTCAGTTTCAATTCTAGTTTAAATAGTAATCAACTAACTAGCGTAAAACTATTTTAATCTTTTAAGGCTTTCACCATTACTTTATCAATCTTCACACCATCCATATCGATAACTTCCAATTCAAATTTTTGCCAAATCAATTTCTCACCTTGTTTGGGTATGTGCGACAGTTCAGTCATTATTAAACCACTTAGCGTAGTTACTTCATAATCATTTATTAATTCGTCTAATTCAAAATAAGTCAAGAAGTCATGTAACGAATAATGTCCATCAACTAGCCACGAACCATCTTCTCTTTCTATCAATTGAAAATCATCCTTATAAAAATCAGAAGCATCACCTACCAATGCTTCAAGAATATCATTCAATGTAATTACTCCTTGAAAAACGCCATATTCATCAGATACAAATGCATAATGAATCCCTGATTTCTTAAAATTTTCTAGCGCGACATAGGCCGTTGTTTGCTCCATCATAAAAGGAGCTTCCGTCATGATTGATCCTAGATTAAACTCATCGTTTTCAAAATGAGCAAAAATATTTTTTAAGTTAACCACACCTACTATGTCATCGTAATTTTCATTAAAAACGGGATAAATAGAATGCAACTCTTTAAGCATAAACTCTCTAACCTTTTCTTTATCTGCATGAAGTGGTAAAAAAACAACCGACTTGCGATGCGTCATTAAAGAATTGATTTTTCGGTCCCCAATATGAAAAACACGCTCCACAATATCTTGTTCAATTTCTTGAACTTCTCCACCCTCAGTTCCTTCCTTAATAATAGCTTTTATTTCTTCCTCGGTTACTTTTCCATCAGCTGTTGGTTTAATTTGCAAAACATCTAATAAAAAATCTGTAGATGTAGTAAGAAGCCAAATAAAAGGAGCTGTTACAATAGATACCATTTTCATTGGCAAAGCAACTGCCTTAGCAATCCCTTCTGGATGATTTAGTCCTATTCGTTTAGGTAATAATTCCCCTAAAACTAAAGAGAAAAAAGTCAATACTACCACAACTAAACCTACTGAAACTGGCTGTGCGTAGGGTTTTAAAAATTCAAAACCACTTACAAAAATTTCTACATCTTGAGTAATCTTATCACCACTGTAAATACCCGTTAAAATCCCAATCAGAGTAATACCTATTTGTACCGTTGATAAAAATTTATTGGGAGAATTTGCAAGGTCCAATGCTATTTTAGCACTTTTATTGCCTTTTTTTGCTGCTGTCTCTAATCGGTTTTTTCGAGCTGAAATCAATGCTATTTCTGACATTGAGAACACTCCGTTTAGTAATATCAGAAAAAATATTATTAGTATTTCCAATTTTTTAATGGATTCGTTTATATCTCTTGTTCTGCGTATTTGAAATTATCAATTATAAATTATCAATCACTGCACTTACTCTTTCTGTAATTTCAGCAATGGAACCAATCCCGTCTACGATGAAAAACTTGTTTTGATTTTTATAAAAATCCATCAAAGGAGCGGTTTTTTCATTGTACTCTTGGTATCTGTTTCTGATTTTTTCTTCGTCTTGATCATCAACTCTACCACTTGTTTTACCTCTTTCAAGTAAACGCTGAATTAAAATCTCGTCGTCAGCCTCTAGCGCTACTGTAGCTGCAACTTTTGACCCAATAGATTCTAAAAAAACATCTAATGCTTCTGCTTGAGAAAGTGTTCTTGGATACCCGTCAAATAAAACACCGTTTGTATCTGGATGTTTATTTACTTCATCAATTAGCATTTTAGTAGTTAATTCATCAGGTACAAGATCCCCAGCATCCATGTAAACACGAGCTTGTTTGCCTAACTCGGTATCATTTTTTAAATTAAATCTAAAAACATCACCAGTTGAAATGTGAGTTAACTTATATTTTTCTTTTAAAAACTCTGCTTGAGTTCCTTTTCCAGCTCCTGGTTTGCCAAATAAAACGATATTAATCATGTTGTTTTGTAGTTATTCTTTTAATTTATATACTTCAGGTAAGTTTCTTCCAAGTCCGTCATAATCTAAACCGTATCCTACAATAAATTTATTAGGAATTCGAATTCCGATGTAATCAATTTTGATGTCTTTCTGGTATGCTTCAGGTTTAAAAAAAAGTGTTGCAATTTTAAAATGTTTGACATTTTGTTTTTTAAACAATTCTTTTAATTCTACCAAAGTATTTCCCGTATCTACTATATCCTCAATAATAACCACAGATCTACCGGTAAAATCTTGATTAATTCCTATCAATTGCTTTACCTCATTCGTTGAAGAAGTACCCTCATACGAAGCCATTTTTATAAACGAAACCTCACATGGTTTTTTATATTGTTTTACAAAGTCAGCTACTACCATAAAAGCACCGTTAAGCACTCCTACAAAAATAGGAGTTTCATCAGCAAAATCTGCCTCAACTTGTGATACCATTTTAGCTATGGCAAAATCAATTTCTTTTGCCGAAATAAATGGAACAAATTGTTTATCGTGAAGTTGTATCATTATTTTTGTATTTAAAATAATGGGCAAAGATAGCAATTTCTCACTTTACATCTTAGAATAATTGTTACAAGAATAGGTATACTTTAAAAATTAAAATAATTCATTTATGGTAAATCAAGAGTTATATCAAAAAATACAAGAAAGCACGGCTCATGTGGCTAGTAAAGAAGTAAATTCTCATTACATTTTGAGCAATCCAGACTTGATGCCAGATTTTTTTAAAATTGTTCTTTCACCCTTAGACAAAAACAATCATAAAGCTTGTTGGATCTTGGAAATGATTTTAGAAAAAGACTTGCATCTACTTTTCAATTATTTAGATCAATTTTGTGAGACCTTACCTTTATATACAAACTACAGTACCTTGAGATCTATATCAAAAATTTGCATGTTTCTATCAATGCATGCTTCCCTTACCGAAAAGCAAGAAAAAATCTTGATAGAAAGCAGCTATGACTGGCTCATAGATCCTGATGGAAAAGTAGCCACAAAGGCTTATGCCATAAGAACACTTTACCAAATGGGTAAAAAAAACTCAGAAGTACATGCTAATCTGGCCAGAATACTAACTGATGATTACACTAAATATTCATCTGCTTACAAAGCAGTTGCTAGAGAAATCATGAAGAAAATTGCTTAGTATTTTTCGGTTTGACCATTAACAAGTATCTTTGCAGAACATACAACTACTACTTACAAATAACTGCAAAACTTTATTTGTAAAGAAATAAAACAACAACACAATGAACTACTTTTCATCTGATTTCAAATTAGGAATTCTAGGAGGCGGACAATTAGGCAAAATGCTATTGACCGATACCCGAAAGTTTGACATACAAACCTTAGTTTTAGAACCAAATGAAGAATCACCTGCAAGATACAGTTGCAATGCTTTTTACCAAGGAAGTTTAATGGATTATGACACCGTTTATCAATTTGGAAAAATGGCAAATCTATTAACTATTGAAATTGAAAATGTAAACTTAGATGCTTTAGACGCACTAGAATCTGAAGGTTTACCAATATTCCCATCGCCAAAAACATTGCGAATGATTCAGAATAAAGGTCATCAAAAAGATTTTTATGTCGAAAATAACATTCCAACTTCACCTCATCAACGATTTGTAGATTTAAATGATTTGAGAAAATCATTAGAGAAAGACGAATTAGAATTTCCTTTTGTATGGAAATGTGCTCAATTTGGCTATGATGGAAACGGAGTAAAAGTGTGCCGTTCAGCAATTGACTTAGTAAAATTACCAGATGTTGAATGCATAGCGGAACAAATGGTTCCGTTCAAAAATGAGTTGGCAGTTATTGTTGTTCGTTCTGCTTCGGGCGAAGTAAAAACATATCCAGTGGTTGAAATGGAATTTCATCCCGAGGCCAATCAAGTTGAATATGTAATTTGTCCAGCTCGAATCGATGATAATGTGGCGCAAAAAGCAATCGAAATTGCACTAAAAGTTTCTGAAGCATTTGATCATGTTGGATTATTAGCTGTAGAAATGTTTCAAACCGAAGACGATGAAATTTTAGTCAATGAAGTCGCTCCAAGACCACACAATTCCGGGCATTATTCCATTGAAGCGAGTTACACCTCTCAATTTGAAAATCATTTACGCGCCATTTTAGACTTACCTTTAGGAAATACGGATAGCAAAGTTGCTGGAATTATGGTAAATTTGGTTGGCGAAGAAGGTTTTTCGGGTCCAGTAGTTTATGAAAATATCGAAAAAATAATGGCAATTGATGGCGTTACACCTCACATTTACGGCAAAAGAGAAACAAGACCTTTCCGAAAAATGGGACATGTTACTATTGTAAATGAGAACATGATTGAAGCGAGGAGAATTGCGGAGGAGGTTAAGAATAGTATTAGAGTGATTAGTATTTAGTTTCAGTTGACAGTCACAGTTTGTTGTAGTAATAAAAAGTAGCACTAATCAGTTTTTCAGTAGCAGTTACAACACTTTACAAAAGCTATTGTTTTTTAATTAAATTTGTAAAAATCCAATAAATGAAAATTTCAAAATTACGTATAGACCAGTTTAGACATTTAGAAAATCTAGATTTTGATTTTACGTATCAAACAGGCGAACGTAGAGGTCAAATTTTAGACAAGATATGCTTTATTGGACAAAGTGCTACTGGGAAAACTGGTTTACTAGAATTGATTTATGATTATTCTTCAAATATTCTTAATCTGGAAGTGGTAGATGGTAATTCATTAAGTGGATTAAGAACTTCTGTAAAGGAAATAGACGGGGCAGTTGAATTTATCATTAAGAATGAAACACTTTCATTAAGAAAAAAAGAGATTTTCTATAAAAACAGGAATTACATAGATGAAAGGAAGGGAGGAACTGTAACAGATTTAATACCTCAAAACTACAAAAAAGATATTTTTTACTTCAAAGCAAATTTAATTTCTACCAAAAACATTAATCTATTTGAGAAGAATCCCGTTGATCTAATTGAAAAATATAGTGCTGAACTTTTTCATATAGAAGATTCGTTTAAATCCAAAGACTCTTATGGAATGCTATTTGACGAAGAGGTAGAAAGCACAATTTGGTTATTTATTCTAAATGAAATTTTAAAGTATCGTAAAAATTTCACACAAAAAATGTCCGAATTAATCCACAAAGGACTACTTGCTGACACTAAAAAATTAAACACCGAATTTTTAAATTGGCAAAAGGAAAACCCAAATAAATTGGAAGATTTCGCAGAAAAATTTAATCCCATTTTAGAAAAATTAAATTTGGAAGTAGACATAATTAACACCGAATTTTCAATACCTATAAAAAATAAAAAAAATGACGAAATAATTCCAATCCAAAATACAAGTACAGGAACAAAAGGACTATTATTATCATTCTTGCCCTTATTCAAATTTAACACTGTAGATTCAATTATTCTAATAGACGAACCGGAACGTTCCTTATATCCAGATATGCAAATGGATTTGATGGATCATTACCAAAATCTTGCTCCGGATGCCCAATTTATTGTTGCCACGCATTCTCCATTTATAGCAGCATCTTTTGAGGCTGATGAACGTTTTATTTTGTATTTTGATGAAGAAGGAAAAGTAGCGGTTCGAAGAGGAAGTTCTCCTATTGGTGACGATCCAAATGATATGCTTTATAACGATTTTGGCATCAATTACATAAATAAATTTGGTCAAGCAAAATATGATGAATATTTAGACTTAAAGCAAAAGATATATTTTGAGAAAGATGAAAACATCAAAAAAGAATATTCTGAAAAACTAGAAAAAATTGGGGAAGAATATAATTTTTAAGATATGAAGAGAATTTTAAAAAATCCTGATTCTGAAATCATTACCTCCGCCATTATTTACAAAAAAAGTAATAACAAAAAATTAGCTGCCATTTTATTAAAAGAACAAAAGAACTTCTGTGCTTATACCGAAGAACACATTGGTCCTAATGATGCCGTAGACATTGAACACTTCAATCCTTTACTAAAATATTTAGAAACAGATAATTACCAAAATTGGTTTATGGTAAAACACAAACCAAACAATTTAAAAAGAACCACTTGGATTGAACCTATTTTACATCCAACTTCTGTAGATTTCGAACAAAGATTAATATATTTTGATGGCTATTTTCTAAATCAACCCGAAGATATTGAAACTAAAAATCTAATTGATTTATTAAACCTTAATGATGAAATCTTTGTAAAAAACAGAAAAAAATATATTGAAAGAAGAAAAGAGAGAATCAAAGAAAAAGCTATTTCTGAAAAAGAATATTTTCAAGAAAAAATCAATTCAGAACTCGATTCTATTAAATATTTAAGAGCCATTCAAGAAGAATTCAATATTGAAATTTGGGATATGATTCCAGAACCAAAATAAATAAAACAAAATGAGCAAAGTAGCCATCATAATGGGAAGTATTTCGGATATGCCGGTAATGCAAGAAGCCATCGACATATTAAAAGGATTTGACATCGAAACTGAGGTTGATATTGTTTCGGCACACAGAACACCTGAAAAATTATTTGATTTTAGTAAAAATGCTCACAACCGAGGTATCTCAGTAATCATTGCTGGTGCTGGTGGTGCGGCGCATTTACCTGGAATGGTTGCCTCTATGTCGCCACTTCCTGTTATTGGCGTTCCTGTAAAATCGAGTAATTCTATTGATGGTTGGGATTCGGTTTTGTCAATACTTCAAATGCCTGGTGGCGTTCCAGTAGCAACAGTTGCGCTTAACGGAGCCAAAAATGCCGGAATCCTTGCCGCACAAATCATAGGTAGTCACGATCAATGTGTGTTAGACAAAATCATTTTTTATAAAGAAGGATTAAAACAAGCTGTTGATAAAGCGGCATCTGAATTGAAAAAATAATTATCTTTAATAAAAAGAAAACTATGAATATTCAAACTTCAAAAATTGAGTTAGCCAAAGTTATTTTGGATATTGAAAACCCAAAATTGATTGAAGAAATTATTCATTTGATTCAATCTAAATCTACTTTAACCGAAAAACAAAAGGCAGCCATCGATGAAGCCATTTTTTCTTTAGAAAACAAGGAAGGGATTGCTCATGATATGGTCATGGAGGAAACCAGAAATCGCTATTCGAAATATTTCAAATAGTGATTGTTATTTGGTCGCCACAAGCAAAAAAAGACTATTGATAAAACATTGATTATCTTGAAGCTGAATGGTCATTTCAAGATGTTGTAAATTTTATAGACAAAGTAGACAACACAATAGCTCTATTAGTAAATAACAACATTGAATTTATTTCTACAAATTACAAAAACGTAAACAAAGTTGTAATTACGAAACAAATAACGCTTTATTACAGAATAAATTCTAATACCATCGAATTACTCCGATTTTGGAATACGTACCAAGATTTAGAAAATTTTAAACTTTAAAACGTAAGGACAGTTCCGACTTGTCCCTTCAAATAAAATTATGAAAACACTTACCTCAACATTCAATACCAAACACAATACAGCGCCATTTTCGGCAATAAAACTAGAAGATTACAAACCTTCTTTTATCGAAAACATCGCTGCTGCAAAAGCTGAAATTGATGCCATCATTACTAATTCTGATGTTCCAACATTTGAAAACACGATTATTGCTTTAGATTTTGCTGGTGAACAATTGGATAGATTATCTTCAATTTTCTTCAATTTGAATTCAGCTGAAACTAATGACGAAATGCAAAAAATCGCTCAAGAGGTTTCTCCGTTGTTGACTGAATTTAGTAATGATATTGCCTTAAACGAAGATTTGTTCAAAAGAGTTAAAGCTGTTTATGATCAAAAAGATTCGTTACCATTAACTACAGAACAAGCGACTTTATTAGATAAAAAATTCAAAGGATTTTCTAGAAATGGAGCCTTATTGAACGAAGAAGACAAATTAAAATTACGCGAAATTGACACCGAATTAGCCAAAATTAAATTGACGTATGGCGAAAATGTTTTGGCTGAAACCAATAAGTATCAATTGCATATTACTAACGAGGATGATTTAAAAGGCTTACCGGATGATGCCAAAGAAATGGCCGCAAGTTTGGCAAAATCAAAAGAGCTAGAAGGTTGGGTTTTTACTCTTGATTTCCCGAGTTACTTGCCTTTTGTGACTTACATTGACAATCGCGAATTACGAAAAGAAATTGCCATTGCTGCCGGAAAAAAATCATTTCAAGACAACGAATTCGATAATAAAGAAAACGTAAAACGCATTGTAAAACTGCGTCATAAACGTGCTAATTTATTGGGATACAAATCACATTCTGATTTTGTTTTGGAAGAACGAATGGCGCAAAATCCTGAAAAAGTACTTTCGTTTTTGAATGATTTATTAGAAAAAGCAAAACCAGCAGCCCAAAAAGAGTTTGCTCAATTAACCGCTTTCGCAAAAGAACTTGACGGAATTGATCAATTAGAAAAATGGGATGGCGCTTATTATTCTGAAAAATTGAAACAAAAATTATTCAACTTTGATGATGAGATTTTAAAACCTTATTTCAAACTAGAAAATGTTTTAAACGGCGCTTTCACCATTGCCGAAAAACTATTCGGAATTACTTTTAAAGAAGTTTTTGATATTGACAAATATCATGAAGATGTTCAGACTTTTGAAGTGTTGGATTTCGAAAGACAACTAGTGGCTATTTTTTATGCTGATTTTTTTCCAAGAAAAGGAAAACGAAATGGCGCGTGGATGACATCATATAAATCGCAAGCTATAAAAAATGGAATCAATGAAAGACCACACGTTTCTATCGTTTGTAATTTCACACCGCCAACAGAGACTAAACCATCTTTATTAACTTTCAATGAAGTAACTACCTTATTCCATGAATTTGGTCACGCCTTACACGGAATATTAGCCAATACAACTTATCCAAGTTTGTCTGGAACTTCAGTGTATTGGGATTTTGTGGAATTGCCAAGCCAAGTAATGGAAAACTGGTGCTACGAACCGGAAGCATTGGCATTGTTTGCAAAACATTATGAAACGGGTGAAGTTATCCCTCAAGAATACGTAGAAAAAATAAAAGAAAGTGCGAGTTTCTTAGAAGGAATGGCAACATTAAGACAGATCAGTTTTGGACTTTTGGATATGACTTATCACGGAAAATCTCAAATAATTGAAGATGTAAAAGCTTTTGAAAAACAAGCAATGGCAGGCACAAGTTTATATCCTGATGTTGCTGAGAATTGCATGAGCACCTCGTTTTCACATATTTTTCAAGGTGGTTATTCTTCTGGATATTATAGTTACAAATGGGCCGAAGTTCTAGATGCGGATGCGTTTGCTTATTTCCAAGAAAAAGGAATTTTCAATAAAGAAGTTGCTACAAAATTCAAAGACAACGTCCTTTCTAAAGGTGGCACCGAATTACCAATGGAATTGTATAAAAAGTTTCGTGGTCAAGAACCAAAGGCGGATGCGTTGCTAAAACGCGCTGGGTTGATTTAAATTTATTTGACATGAAAAAATTCATAAAAAGACATTTTAAAAAACTATTTTTCATTTCAATTGTTGGGTTAATTCTAGTTTTAGGAATAAACTTCTATGTGAGATCAAAAACTAAATCATTAATTTTTTCTAATGAAAATGAGATCCATACAACTAATGTGGGTATTATTTTTGGAGCAGGAATTAACGGAAATAGACCAAGCAAATATTTAAAAGATAGACTTGATGCAGGAATACAATTGTACAAATCAAAGAAGAT